>NZ_JAJUJR010000174.1 GCF_029265225.1 Sedimentibacter sp. | reverse complement strand
GCTTATCCATGAGAAAGTCCTGGTTGAAAAATGTCAGTGTTGCAAATCCTGTATCATCCCTGCAGACAGACTTTATAATGGACATGTTTTTTCTTACTCTTGTCTTTTTAGGCTGTTCAAGAAGCTGCACCTTTAAAAGACATTTGCTGCCGTCTTCAGCATCTATTATGTTTTTTACAGTCCTTCTGTCTTCATATTTCAAAGGGAAATAATCCAGAAGGTCACTGATTGTGTATATGCCTAGCCTATGAAGTTTTTCAGCTCTGGCCGGACCCACTCCTTTTAAAAACTGAACATCAACATCCAGCATAAACACCCCACAAAATAATTAAGAGTTAAGAATTAAGAATTAAGAATTATTGGTTGAATTTGTGCTCCGCACAAATTCTTCATTTAATTCTTCACTCTTCACTCTTCATTCTTAATTTATAGTTTTAATTAGTTGATCTTTTTCAGTCAGCAAAAAGATTATTCAACTGAAATGATATAGTAATACAGAGGCTGGCCTCCGTATATTATTTCAACATCACATTCTTCAGCAATTTCTTCGATTCTTTCCTTCATTCCTTCAGCAGTCTTTTTGTCTACATTGTCACCGTAAAACAATGTAACCAGGAAGCTGTCTTCATCAACCATTTTCTTTATGAGCTCTATTGCTTCGTCTTCAGGGCTGTTTCCGTGGGACACTATGTCTCCGTCAGAAAGTGCTATGATTTCATCTTTTTTGATTTCCATGTCATTGAACACAGTATCTCTTACAGCATAAGTGACCTGACCTGTCTTTACTTCTTTCACAGCTTCAGTCATGGCTTTTACATTTTCTTCAACGTCGTTTTCTTCCTTAAATGCAAGCAGTGCTGTAATTCCCTGAGGAATGCTCTTGCTTGGAATAACATGGATGTCTTTTTTGGAAATTTCTTTTGCCTGAGTTGCAGCAAGTATTATATTTCCATTGTTGGGGAATATTATAATATGGTCGGCATTTATATTTTCAGCAGCATCAAGTATGTCTTCTGTGCTTGGGTTCATAGTCTGTCCCCCTGACAGGAAAACATCCACGTTCAGATCAGTGAACACTTTTTTGATTCCTTCTCCCATGCCTATGGAAACAAAGCCGTATTTTTTCTTTTCCTGATTTTTTTTGCTTGAATTTTTCAGTCTTTCCCTGAACTGTTCCTTCATGTTGTCTATCTTGATTTTGGAAAGTTCTCCGAATTTAACGGCAATGGCAAGAATCTGACCAGGATTGTTTGTATGTATGTGAGTCTTTATGAGATTTTCATTTCCAACACAAACAATTGAATCGCCCTTGTCATAGATTTTACTTAAAAAATCATCAGATGTTCCCTTTGGATTTTTTATGAAAAATTCTGTGCAGTATGCAAATATGATTTCATCTTCACTGGTGAATTCTTCTAATTCCACTGCAGTTTCAACTATTTGCATTTCAGCTTTTTCATGTTTTATTTCAACTCCTCGAAGTGCTGCAAGAGCTCCTTCAAGCAATACTACAAGACCCTTTCCTCCGGCATCCACAACGTCTGCCTGCTTCAAAACCTTAAGCATTTCAGGTGTGCGCCTTAAAGTGTCCTTTGCCTGTTCAATGAGCATTTCAAGAAAAGCATCGGTGTCATCATAATCTGCATACACTGCCATGGCTTTTTCTGCTGTTTCCCTTGCAACCGTCAAAATTGTTCCTTCAACAGGCCTCATTACAGCCTTATATGCAGTGTCAGAAGCTGACTTGAACGCCTCAGCTATTACTTTGCAGTCGATTTTTACCGCTCCTGCAAGTCCTTTTGACATGCCCCTGAACAACTGTGATAATATTACTCCTGAGTTTCCTCTTGCTCCCATTAAGGAACCGTTGGCTGCTGCTTCAGCAATATGGACTATTGTGCTTTCTGACAATGAAGAGATTTCTTTCATTGCAGACTGAACAGTGAGGTTCATATTTGTGCCTGTGTCTCCGTCAGGAACAGGAAATACGTTCAGGGAGTCCACTATTGCCTTGTTGTTTTCAAGGTTCGCGGCAGCACCTAAAAGCATCTTTTTAAAAGTAATATTATCAATATATTGTATATTCATTTTAGCCTCCTAATTATTTTTGCACTCTGACGCCCTGCACAAAAATATTCACATTATTTACAAAAACTCCTGAAAAATTCTCAACGCTGTACTTGATTCTGGAAATAATATTTTCTGCCACAACAGAAATTTTAACTCCATACTGAAGCACTATGTACAAATCAATATTGATTTTATCTTCTGCTGCAGTAACTTTTATTCCCTTTGTAAGCTGTTCTCTTTTCAAAAGCTCAAAAATTCCTTCAGTTGCATTTTTGGAAGCCATACCTACAACGCCGTAACATTCCATTGCAGCTAACCCGGCAAGAGTAGCAAATACTTGATCATCTATTATTATATTTCCATTTTCATTTAACATATTAACTGACATATTACCCTCCTATATTTTAATTTCTTAAATATTATTTAATTAGCTAGCTTATTATAACCTTTTTAACTCAATTTTACAAACAAAATATGACTAATACGCTTAAGTCAAGCGATTATAATAAAAATAAGTATTTTTATTATACTAATTTAAATTTGATATTGCAATATTTATATTTTAATGGTAGAATTATAAAGTTAAAATTGTTAAACAGATTCTGTTTGCAAGTGGATATATAGTAAATGTTTAGATAAATGGGAGGTGTATAGCATGGCTAAGTTTTGTGAAGTATGCGGAAAAGGATCTATATCAGGAAACAGTATAACACATTCTGATAGAAAAATAAGAAGAACATGGAAACCAAACGTAAGAAGAATTAATGTTGTGGAAAACGGAGTTTCTTCTAAAAAATTTGTTTGTACAAGATGCATGAGATCTGGAAAAGTACAACGTGCTATATAAGGCAATAATAAATAGTGGCTTACGCCATTATTTTTATTTTTTGCATAACAAATTAAGCACAATATTTTTCTTAAATCAAAGGAGTTTGAACAGGGTGCTGCCAAGTATGATTAAAAGCATTCCAAGAATAAAGAGCCAAATTTTAATCGGCAGAATCTGAACAACAATAATCGCTCCTATTACTGCAATCATAAGTCCAAGAATTTCAGTAAATTTAAATCTTTTATTTGATGGACAACATTTGTTTTTACGTTTGAAATAATTCATAGATACCTCCGTATACAATGATTGGCTAAGAAGATATTTCTTCATTGCCTTTGTACATTGTATTCGCAGCAATAAAAAAGATACGCATAAAATTCATTTTTGCGTATCTTTTTTATTGTCAATTTATAGTCTTTTAGAATTCTGCATTCTTAGGAGTTCTTGGGAACGGTATAACGTCTCTTATGTTGCCCATGCCTGTAAGGTACATGATGAGTCTTTCAAATCCAAGACCATATCCTGCATGCTTAACACCGCCGTATTTTCTAAGCTCTAAGTACCACCACATGTCTTCCTTGGGCACACCCATTTCTTCCATTCTCTTTTCAAGCATGTCAAGGCGTTCCTCTCTCTGGGATCCCCCAATAAGCTCTCCAATTCCTGGAACAAGAAGGTCCATGGCAGCAACAGTCTTGTCATCTTCATTCATGCGCATGTAAAACGCCTTAATTTCTTTTGGATAGTTAGTAACAAACACAGGTTTCTTGAATATTACTTCAGACAAATATCTTTCATGTTCAGTCTGAATGTCTGTTCCCCACTGTACGGGATAATCAAAATTGTCATTATTTTTCATGAGAATTTCAATTGCATCCGTGTAATCAATTCTTCCGAATTCTGAACTAACAACATTGTCAAGCTTGTCAAGAAGTCCCTTTTCAACAAAGCTGTTGAAGAACTCCATTTCTTCCTTTGCATTTTCCAAAACGTAATTTACAACATACTTAACCATGTCTTCAGCCAGCTGCATGTTGTCGGAAAGATCGGCAAAGGCTATTTCAGGTTCAATCATCCAGAACTCTGCAGCATGCCTTGTAGTGTTTGAATTTTCTGCTCTGAATGTAGGTCCGAATGTGTACACATTCTTGAATGCCAGGGCGAATATTTCAGCTTCAAGCTGTCCGCTTACAGTAAGGTTTGCAGATTTGCCGAAGAAGTCCTTTGTATAGTCGGTTTTTCCGTCAACTTTTTCTATGTTGTCAAGGTCAAGAGCAGTAACTCTGAACATTTCTCCTGCTCCTTCAGCATCGCTTGCTGTTATTATAGGAGGATGAGCATAAACAAAGCCTCTTTCGTTAAAAAACTTATGTATTGCAAATGCTGCAAGGCTTCTAACCCTGAAAACCGCAGAAAATGTGTTTGTTCTTGGTCTTAAGTGAGCTATGGTCCTTAAGTATTCAAGAGAATGTCTCTTTTTCTGAAGAGGATAGCTTGGGTCTGACTCGCCTTCCATTGTAATTTCTGTAGCCTTTATTTCAAACAGCTGCTTTGCTTCAGGTGTCATTACAAGAATGCCTTTCACAGAAATTGCACTGCCTGTTGAATATTTCTTTACTTCTTCGAAATTTACCAGGTTGTTTTCAAAAACAACCTGCACATTTTTCATATATGTACCGTCATTTAATTCAATAAATCCAAAATTTTTGGAATCTCTGATGGTCCTTATCCATCCTTCGACTGTTACTTCCTTCTCATTGTAATTTTCATAAGATTTGAACAAATCTCTAAAATCTATTGCGTTCATGAATCCTCCTAGGTTTATATTTAATCCCTTGATATAAACAGCAGCGCTGTTCCTTTTTCAAGAATTATTCTTCCTTTGTCTGATATTATTTCGTTGCTTACGCAAAGTGTAGAGCCTCTTTTCACCACCACTCTGTCTAAAGGATACTTGAATCCTTCAAGAGTGAGCCCGCTAATGTTTTCAGTAAGCGGTATAAGAGACACAAAACTTCCTTCTTTTTTATCAAGCAGCATATTACAGTTGTCTGCAACAATTTGAATTTTGTTTTAGTTGTCAATGATGATGATGTTGATGCCAAGTTTATAGTATTTCTCAAGAAGCATGATGTTTGCAAGAGAATGGTCAAGCCTGGGTCCCCCTGTTGCTCCAACCAGTACTATATCCTTGAAGCCTTTTTTCACTGCCGTTTCAATTGACAGCTCCATGTCTGTAAAATCTTTTTCTGCCGGAAACTTC
>NZ_JAJUJR010000302.1 GCF_029265225.1 Sedimentibacter sp. | reverse complement strand
TTTCTTCTTTTTCAACTATCTGTACAACAATCTGAGAAATTTTGTCAATGAGGGTTTCTTCGCTTGCTCCCAGGGTACCCTGGTTGGAAATCTGGTAAAGATGTCCCATGGACTTTGTTCCTTCTCCGTAAACTCCTCTTACGGCAACTCCAAGCTGTGAAATGCCTATTAAAAGTTTTTCAATCTGGTTTGTAATGGACAATGCAGGAAGATGGACCATGACTGAAGCTCTCATACCTGTTCCTATGTTTGTGGGGCATGCTGTCACGTATCCCAGCTCCCTGTCAAATGCATAATCAACTTCTTCTTCCAGAACATCATCTATTTTGTTGCTCAGTTCCCAGCATTCCTTAAGGGACATTCCTGTACCGAGAGTCTGAATTCTTATGTGGTCTTCCTCATTTAGCATTATTGAAACCTTCTCGTCATGGCTTAAGAGAAAGGCTCCTGTTTCCTTTTTTTCGGCCAGTGCGGGACTTATTAGATGTCTTTCAACAAGCACACTTTTTTCAACTTCCGATAAATCTCTCATGTATGTGAGATTGTAATTTAAACTTTGTCTGTCAACTGCATTTTTTACTTCCTGAACTACCTTATTTGATTCGTCCAAGTCCATTTTCAAAGGAAATTTGTAATTTTTCAGATTTCTTGCCAGTCTTATTCGGCTGGTCAGCACTATTCCGTTATTTTCCAAATTACTCATCCCCCTTTTTCATGTTGCTTTCCATGCTTCTTATTTTATCTCTTAATTTTGCTGCTGTTTCATATTCTTCCTGTTCTATGGCAGACTTCAGCTGGTCTTTTAATTTTTCTATATCCTTTTGAACCTTGTAAATGCCCCCTGCCCTTCTAGGAATTTTACCCCTGTGAAGCTCATGACCCTGTATGCTTTTTACTACAGGCATAAGTCTTGGCTTGAATGTATCTATGCAGTGGCTGCATCCGAATTTTCCTGTCTGTTTGAATTCTTCATAAGTCATGCCGCACATGTCGCAGCCCTTGGCAGGCAAATATGGCGTTGTATTGAGGGCATTGTTGAGCATTGCTGAAAATAAATTTTCCATTGAAAAATTAGAGTTTAAAATCGTCTGATTCTTTTTTGCACAGTCCTCGCACAAATGACTTTCTGATTTTTTTCCGTTAATAATGTGGGTCACATGGACCTTGGCTTCATTTTTGCCGCATTCATCGCAAAGCATACTATCCCTCCTGTTATATGTTATTTTCTGCTGAGATAAGAATCATTTCCTTCAGCAAATCAGCCCTCAGTTTATTTCTTAAATCATATGGAACACTGTTTAAAGCTCTGTCGCTTATGGTGCTCTGCATAATTTTTTGTTCTCTGCTTGTTATTATGCCTCTTTCAAGCAAAGCATAAATCAAATCCAACGCCTTGTTCAGCGTTACGCTTTCTCCTATGCTGTCATTGAGAAGATTTTGAAGTTCTTGTTCAATGGATGAGCGGACCTTGAAAATTCTTATATAGCCGCCGCCTCCTCTTCTGCTTTCCACCATGTATCCTCTGTCGTTGTTGAACCTGGTTGTGAGCACATAGTTTATCTGCGAAGGAGAACAATCAAACTGCTGAGCGAGAATATTCCTCTGTATTTCCACTGCCCTTTGGTTGTTGGCTTCCATTAGTTCCTTTATAAAGCCTTCAATAATATCGCTTAAATTAGACATTTCTTCACTTCCTTCGTTTCTGACCTTAACTTTGACTTTCTTTGACCTTTGTTTTATATTAAATCAATTTACAGATTTTCTCAATTATAATTTTACACAAAAACAAATTATTTAAATTAAAAATAAATTGTTTTGAATTATGATTCATCGTCTTACTTAAATTATCTCGTTTTTTCTTTATTAAGATTAAATTTTCTTGCCAATTACAAAATGAATAATACTGTCAGTATTTAACATAATAATACCTGAACATAATAATATTTGTTTAATATCAGAATATCTTAATTATTTACACAATGGCGCCAATTATTATCTGTTCAGAATTTATTTTATGCTGGAGGAAAAATGACATACCTACAAGAAATCATCGATGAAACAAAGCTGAAAAATCCCAACGAGCCTGAATACCTACAGGCAGTCGAAGAAATTATCACAAGCATAGAGCCTGTCATCGCAAGCAATGACATATACAAAAATGCAAAAATTATTGAAAGAATAGTAGAACCGGAAAGACAAATAATTTTCAGAGTTCCTTGGATTGACAAGGATGGACAGATTCAAATAAACAGAGGCTTTCGCGTGCAGCACAGCAGTGCCATAGGACCATACAAAGGAGGCCTGAGATTTCATCCTACAGTTAACCTAAGCATCATAAAATTTCTTGCCTTTGAGCAGACATTTAAAAATGCACTGACCGGTTTGTCCATAGGAGGAGCCAAGGGTGGTTCCGACTTTAATCCTAAAGGTAAGACTGACGTTGAAATAATGAGTTTTTGCCAGAATTTCATGACAGAACTTTACAGGCACATCGGACAATTCGTCGACATTCCGGCTGGTGACATGGGTGTTGGTGAAAGAGAGATAGGTTTTTTATACGGCCAATACAAAAGAATATCAAATACCTTTGAAGCAGGAACACTCACGGGCAAAGGATTAAGCTACGGAGGTTCCCTTGTTCGAAAAGAAGCCACCGGATTCGGTCTCTTATATTTTGTAAACGAAATGCTTAAAAACCATAACCACTTCATAGAAGGTAAAAAAGTTGTTATATCAGGTTCAGGCAATGTGGCACTTTATGCGTGCAAAAAAGCTTCTGAGCTTGGTGCAAAGGTTGTGGCCATGAGCGATTCAGGCGGCTATGTCTATGACCGTAATGGCATCGACTTTAATACAATGCACAAAATTAAAGAAATCCAAAGAAAACGCATCAGCAGTTATCTTGACTACCATCCTCATGCCGAATATTTTGAAGACAGGAAAATTTGGAATGTACAATGCGATATAGCACTTCCATGTGCCATGCAAAATGATATTGATGTAACTGATGCTGAAATGCTTATGGCCAACGGATGCATTGCTGTGGGTGAAGGTGCAAACATGCCAACAACAAATGAAGCAATTAAATTATTGATTTCAAACAAAATTCTCCTTGCCCCTGCAAAGGCTGCCAATGCAGGAGGTGTTGCCACATCAGCCCTTGAAATGGCTCAGAACAGCTCAAGAATGTCATGGTCCTTTGAAAAGGTTGACAGTATCCTAAAAGATATAATGAAAAATATATTTGAAGAAAGCAACAAAGCTTCCATTGAATTTGGCTGTCCAGGCAACTATGTGATGGGAGCAAATATAGCAGGCTTCACAAAGGTTGCCAATGCAATGATGTCATTTGGAGCCGTAGAAATTAAAATAACCTGGTAAACGAATTAAATTGCACATTGGCAGTACGGTTGACAAAATT
>NZ_JAJUJR010000346.1 GCF_029265225.1 Sedimentibacter sp. | reverse complement strand
CCCATAGAATAATCACAGCACTCATAAAATCCATCTCCATGCCCTATTGAATCCTCGAAGTTGGACTGAACGGAATGCATTTCTTTAAACGTATCAGTCTGAATAAGTACAGTGCCGTCCGTCTTTCTGCCTCCCGATATATGCATCATGAGCCACCGTGCCATGTCATTGGCTGTTGAATTGACAGAAGCCGCCGGTCCTGCCAGATCAACATTCCATAAATCAAGCGCACTGAATTTTAAGTTTCTGATGCGGTATGGCAAGGAATAATCGGAATCTGTTTTCATCTCTTTAACCGAGCAGTTTGTGCGGACCATGCCAAGGGGTGCAAATATATGTTTCTGCATTAAATCTTCCCAACTCTCACCCGTTGCACATTCGGCAACATAGCCTGCAAGTGCATACATTACATTGCTGTATATGGCTTCCTTTCTGTAATCCGTACACGGTTTTATGTATCTAAGACTTTCTGCCAGGTCATCTCTTTTTCTGTCTCCAGGCCATAAGGCATCATGAGTACCGAAGCCTGTCATGTGAGAAAGCATATCCCTAAGAGTCATGTTCCCAGCAGCAGTATCTTGCATTACTAGTTTCGGAGCATAAGTTGTCACCGGCTCATCATAGTTTAAGACACCTTTGTCCACAAGCACTGCAATAAGTGCGGATGTCATGGATTTTGAACAGGATGCTATACCAAACTGAGTGTCAGCCGTAACAGGCAGACTCTTTTCGGCATTTCTTAACCCTAATCCAATTGACTGCACGAGTTTCCCTTCCTTTATAACGGCAATTGAAGCACCGGGTACTTTCCAGTAATTCATCTCCCTTTCAATTGTCCTGATTGTTTGTTCAGATAAATTTCCCATAATTCCTCCCTGATAATTAATATCAAATATATTAAAGCAATTTTCATGCCATGTTCAGATAATCAATGCCCTTTTCAGTTATTCTGTTACCTGACCTTCCCTTTCGTATTTCTATGAATCCTTTTTGACTCAGCGACTCCAGAACAGTCCTTGTCCTGGCGTCGCTTATGTGAATTCCTTTTTCCTTCAAATCATATATTATGCCGGTCCTGCCTATTCCATGAAAACTGTCGGTGTTTTCACCGATTATTTTCAATATTTCAATTTCATCATCTTTTACGTTATTCGGTGAAATTTTTTCCTGTCCTTTTATGATTGACTTTGGAAATTCCTCAAGTGTCTTGTAATAGTTCGCAGCACTTTCAAGTTCTCTTACATTGCCTGGCCAGCTGTATTCCATTATTGCATTTTTTTCTTCGTCAGTAACATGTGAATAAGTTGGTCCCAGGAAATGTTTAAGAAGCAGGACTATATCTTCCCTGCGCTCCCTAAGAGGCGGTATGTTTATTGGAATTACATTGAGCCTGTAGAACAAATCGCTTCTGAAATTGCCCTTATGTACTTCTTCTGATAAATTTCTGTTTGTAGCAACTATGATTCTTACATCAATGTTTATGACCCTGTCGCTTCCAATGCGCATTATCTGTTTTTCCTGAATGACTCTCAAAAGCTGACTTTGTACATTAGGCGATATGTCTCCTATTTCATCCAGAAACAATGTTACGGTGTTGGCCTGTTCAAACAACCCTATTTTTCCGTTCTTGCTTGCACCTGTAAATGAACCTCCTTCATAACCAAACAACTGGCTTTCAAGAAGAGATTCAGGCAGCGAGGCGCAGTTGATTGCAACAAACGGCATTTCCTTTCTGTCTGAAAAATTATGTATTGACTGTGCCATGAGCTCCTTGCCTGTGCCGCTTTCACCTTGTATGAGTATGGTGAAATTTGTGAGGGCTGCCTTTTTGGAAAGACTTATGCAATGCTTCATGGCGTCAGATTTATATATTATTTTTTCAAATGAATACTTTGCAAAAAGACCTTTCTTCACAAGGTTGTTTTTCAAGTTTATTTCCAAATCCCTTATGTCTTTTTCATGCCTGAATATGAAATTGTACCCAATGGCATGGTCCATAAGCATTACAGGAGATTTGTCAACTGAATAATTTTCTTCATTTATTCTTATAAGCTTGCTTTTAAAGTCTGCACAGCAAATAAGCCCGTAAATTTCCCCTTCAATAAAATTATCAATACTCTTGTCTGTATAGTTTTCACATACATTGAAAATCATGTTGAGTTTTTCATTGGAATAAACCAGGTTGTAACTGCTGTCCGTCAGCAGAATTCCTTCATAGGAATTAAATATCATTTTGTCGAGCATTTCACCCTTCAGATAACTGTTCAGGTAGTTGCTCTTAAAAACAGCATTTGGCTCCACTATGTCATTCATATTTTTTATGATGTTTCGGTTAACAGACTTATGACCAAGCCTCAATTTCTGCATTATTCTGATTGTTGTGTCATATCCTATTTCTCTGTACCCAATATTAATAACCTTTTCTATATGAGGTGGGATCAGGTTCATCTCATCAGGAGTGATGGCTATTTTTATATCATTGTAAAAATTGTTCACATCCAGCCTTTTTTCGTAAGGTATGAAATTAATGTTACTGATGCCAAGCTCGTAAAATGTGTTTGTGGTCTGAATGGTGCTTTCATATGAATCGTTAACCACCAGTATGTCTGTGTTGTCCGGCACTTTTCTTATTTCATTGACAAACTTTTTGTTTATCCCCCTTGTCATTACAACAACCTTGTCAAAGTCTGAAATATGCTTTTTCAAAATATAAATCATGTGCTCGTACAAAACCAGGTAAATGTCCCCTTCTATCATTTCATGCTCTCCTAACTCCGTCAAAAAAACATTCT
>NZ_JAJUJR010000169.1 GCF_029265225.1 Sedimentibacter sp. | reverse complement strand
GAGCAGAGGTAAGTCTTCCTACTGATTATGTTCCAAAAGAAGTTCCGGCATTCACTCAGGTATTAATTGATCTTTTCCCGAAAAATATTGTTGCTCAGGCATCAAGCAACGCAATCGTTCCAGTAATTTTATTTTCAGTAATCATTGGAGTAGCTTTGGTTTCACTTTCTTCGGAAAATGAAAAAGATGCAAAACCATTTAAAGATTTTATCGACTCAGGTTCAAAAATAATTTACAGAGTAATTTCTTTCATCATAGAACTTACACCATATGCTGTTCTAGCTTTGGTAGCAAGTGCAGTTTCAAACAACGGACCGGACAAACTTCTTCCGCTGTTGTCAGTATTATTAATAGCTTACGCTCTTTGCTTTGTTCAAACATTTATTGTAAGCGGTGTAATGATTGCTTTTGTTGCAAAATTAAATCCTATTAAATTTTTTAAACACATATGGCCTGCTCAGGTTGTTGCTTTCACATCTCAAAGCAGCATAGGAACAATTCCTGTTACAGTCAAATCATTGAAAAATTCAGGAGTGTCCGAAAGTATTGCATCATTTGTTGCACCTCTGGGAGCAAACATGGGAATGCCTGGATGCGCAGGAATATGGCCTACACTTCTCGCTGTGTTTGCAATAAATGCTCTTGGAATTGAATATTCAGTTTCACAGTATGTTATTCTCATAGCACTTACTACAGTTGTAAGCATAGGAACTGTGGGCGTTCCTGGAACCTCCACAATTACAACAACAGCTGTGTTTGCTGCGGCAGGTCTTCCTATTGAAATAATAGTGCTAATGACGCCAATCAGTTCAATAGTTGACATGGCTCGTACTGCAACCAATGTTACAGCTGCAGCAACAAGTTCACTTCTTGTAGCAAAAAGCGAAAATGAATTTGACATAGACAAGTATAACGGAAAAGTATTGCAGTCATAAAATAAATAATATTCTGACTTATATCACGTCACAATTGATATGAAGTTGAGGAGTTTTGCAAAAATAAGCACCTAGGTGCTTATTTTTATTTCTATTCATACTAATATCTCTTCCATTAATTGACTTTTGTGAAAAACTGAAGTACAATGAAATTGAAAACGATATCAATTGTATTGGGAGGCATTTATGACTAATGAATTTTTTGTTCTATCTTTTGATAACACAAAACTTTATGCAAGAAAGGATATCCCTACAGAGCCAAAAGGAACTGTGCTGATTGTTCACGGCCTTTGCGAGCATCAAGAAAGATACGATTATCTTACAAAAAAGCTTAATGAAAGCGGTTATGGAGTTTTTCGCTTTGACCACAGGGGGCATGGAAGGTCAGAAGGGAAGAAAGTTTTTTACAGCGACTTTAACGAACTTATTGATGATGTAAATTTTTTTGCCGACATGGCAAAGAATGAATATCCTTCCCTTCCTTTATTTGTGCTTGGACACAGCATGGGAGGATTTGCAGTTTCAATGTTCGGTATTAAATATTCCGGCAAGGCAAATGGATTTGTAATGTCCGGAGCTCTGACCAGAAACAACATAGGACTTGCTTCCGATTTGCCGAGAGACTTACCTGTTGACACATATTTTCCAAATGAACTGGGCGGAGGAGTTTGCTCAGACCCTAAGGTTGTAGAAGCTTACGTCAATGACCCTTATGTTGAAAAACAAATATCTGCAGGGCTGTTTTATGAAGTTTTCAAGGGTGTTGAGTGGGTTAAGGAAAATTCTGAAAAGTTTGCTGACCCTGTGCTTCTTCTTCACGGCTGCAACGACGGTCTTGTAAGCGAAAAAGATTCAAGGGACTTTTTCGGTGACATTTCTTCCAAGGACAAGAGCCTTAAAATATATCCGTTGTTGTTCCATGAAATATACAATGAGCCGGTAAGAGATGAAGTAATACTTGACACTACAAACTGGCTGGACAAAAGAATATAATTACAGCTTATAATAAAGAGCACCAATGCGGTGCTCTTTATGTTTATAATCTTAATTTAATTAAAATTAAGCATGTACAATATATTTGTTTTCAAAGAAGGATATGAATTTTTGTGCTGATTTTGACAATTCAGCATCCTTTTTATAAATCAGGTGTACAGCCCATACAAATGAAGGGTCACTGGATTTTACCGTTTTAATGGCTGGAGATAAATTATTGCATGAATCAGTGAAAGTAAAGCCAATGCCCAGATTGTTTTCTACCATTTTAGATATAAGAGCCAATTCTCCAACTTCAAGTCCGATCAGTGGCTTAAAGCCAGATTTGCAGCACATGGAATTAAAAATCTGACGCAGTTTGAAGTTGTTGTTGAAACATATCATTTTTTCGTTTTTAAGCTTCGACACTTCGATAGAATCAAATTTGGCAAGAGGATGAGATTTATGACATATAAAGCTCAGATCTTTTTTAAAAAGATAAATGCTGTTGAATTTTTTGCTGTTGATCGGTCCGATGGCAAAGCCTATTTCTGATGTACCTTCATCCACATGCTTTTCGCATTCCATGCCTGGATACTCAATAAAATCACAGCTTGCATCATGAATATAATTTTCAAGTTCACACAGCAATTCCCCTCCAATGGCTTCTACAACTCCATAAGAAGATGAAATTTTCAATTTCTTTTTTTTGTTTTTATTATGCAGGTTATTTCGGCACTCGCTTACTATATCAGCGATTTTTAAAGCCTGTTCACGAAAATATATTCCTTCAGCCGTCAATGTTATGCCATTTTGAGTTCTTCTGAACAGCTTGATTTCCAGTTCCTTCTCAAGACGAACCATGGCTGAACTTAAACCCTGCTGTGAAATAAAAAGGTTTTCAGCAGCCTTTGTAATATTTTCTGTGTTGCTCAATTCTATGAAATATTCTATTTGATCGGTATTCATGAACATCCTCCATACATTGATTAATAATATTTTAACAAAAGAATCAGTAAATTGAAAGAAGTATTTTTTTTGATGCAGATAGCGGTGAAAGATGAAACACATTCATTTAAAGGGATTACAACATTATGTTGTGATGACTGAATACATAATGGTGTTTTTATTTTGTCAATGTCCTATATATACTGTTAATAACAGATGACAATTATATAACAATCACAATGTTGGTGCTGAAATACTAATACTGCTTAAAGTTAAACGGCAATATTTTTTTAAAACTTCATGTTAAATAGTTAACATTTCAGCATTAGCGTTGTAATCACTTAAAATAATTGCAAAAAGAAAGGATGATAATATGAGTCAAAATTTTTTAGAAGGTGTTAAAGTTCTGGAATTAGCAACTTTTATTGCAGCTCCTGCATGCACGAGGTTTCTTGCTGACCTGGGAGCAACAGTAATAAAAATTGAAGCAACATCAGGAGATCCAATCCGTTATGTGGGACCGGACAAAAAAATGCCGTTGGACCAGGATGAAAGCGTTGCATATGATTTTGAAAATGCAAACAAAAAAGGAATTGCACTTAACATTAAGACTGAAGAAGGAATGAAAGTACTAAAACAATTGCTTGATGAATGTGATATTTTTGTAACAAACAACAGAACACAGGCATTGGAGAAAAACGGTTTAGATTATGAGACTATTTCAAAGAAAAGACCGGAAATTGTTTTTGGACAAATTTTGGGATACGGTGAAAAAGGACCACTAAAAGACAAGCCTGGATTTGATTTTACAGCTTATTCAGCAAGAGGCGGCTGGGCAGGTGCTCTTTATGAAAAAAACACTTCGCCGGTAATAACGGTTCCGGGCTTCGGAGACCATTCCTGCGGCATGTATCTGGCTTCAGGTGTTCTGGCAGCATATATTAAAGCTAAAAATACAGGCATTGGCGATAAGGTTACCGTAAGCCTTTATCATGCGGCGGTATACAACCTGGCTATAATGATTCATTCAGCACAATACGGAAATGAATACCCAATCAGCAGAAAGGAAATGCTAAATCCTCTTCAGACAACGTATAAAACTTCGGACAACCGCTGGATACAGATGGCTTCGCCGGAATACAACAAAAGCATAGCAAAATTCAGCGAAACAATAGAAAGACCTGAACTGGCCCTTGATCCAAAATTTGACACCCTTGACCATGTTTCTAGAAACCCGCAGCTGTTAAATGAAATTATTTCAGAAGCAATTTCAACCAAGACAATGGATGAATGGATGGATTTGTTTGATAAAGCAGATCTGTGCTGTGAAAAGTGCCAGACATGGGATGAAATATTAAATGATGAACAGGCATGGGCAAGTGACATACTTCACCAGCAGGATTATCCTTCAGGCAAAAAAGCTGTTATCCGAACACCTGTTTTATTTAAAAATGCTGGGCTTCCTCCTTATTCAAAAGGACCGGTTTTAGGGGGAAATACTGATGAAATACTTCAGGAACTCGGATACAGCAATGAGGACATAAAATCCATGAAGGAGAAAAAGGCTGTAAGATAATGATTTATACATTGGGAATTGATATTGGCTCAACAACCACCAAGTGTGTGATTTTAGGCGACGGCAACAAATATATTGCAGATTCGCTGGTAATTGGAGGTGCAGGTACAAAGGCACCGGATGAAGCTTTCAAACTGGCATTGAAAGAAGCGAGTCTGGAAAAAGAAAGTTTGTCAGCTGTCCTGGCTACCGGATACGGAAGATTCAATTTCAGCGAAACAAGTCTGCAGATGAGCGAATTAAGCTGTCATGCCCGGGGAGCATACCATGTGTATCCTGAAACAAGGACAATCATTGATATAGGCGGCCAGGATGCAAAAGTTATCAATTTATCACCCCAGGGCAAAATTGCAAACTTTGTCATGAATGATAAGTGTGCGGCCGGCACCGGCAGATTTTTGGACGTCATGGCCGGTGTTCTTCAGTTAAAGATAGACGATTTTGAAATGGAAGCTGACAAGGCTGACAAATCAATAAGGATATCCAATACGTGCACTGTGTTTGCCGAATCTGAAGTGATTTCTCAGCTGGCAAAAGGAGAAAATATCAGCAACATTGTAAAAGGAATCTGCGAGTCCGTGGCAACAAGAGTTTCATATCTGGCAAAAAGAACTAATATAGAGGAATCAATTTGCATAAGCGGAGGGGTGGCAAGAAACGGAGCTGTGAGAAAAGCCCTGGAGAATGAACTGGGAAGGAAGATTAAATATTCGCAAAAGTCTCAGTTTTTGGGAGCCCTGGGAGCTGCCTCGTATGCTTTTGAAAAATTTGAATCATCAAAGGAGGTATTATGAGCGAAGAAGTAAAAAAAGCAAAGACTGT
>NZ_JAJUJR010000486.1 GCF_029265225.1 Sedimentibacter sp. | reverse complement strand
ATTTCTCATGAACTGAAAACTCCTCTTACAATACTTTTAGGAACAATTCAGCTTATATCCATGCTTAAAAAAGAAGAACACCAGGGAATTGAAAAAGACAGGCTAAGCTCATATGTGGGTATAATGAAACAAAACACTTACAGGCTCATAAGGCTTGTAAACAACTTAATAGACACATCAAAATATGATTCGGGATATCTGAAACTTAATCTGCACAATCACAACATAGTAAATATTGTGGAAAGCATATCCGAGTCTGTAAACCAGTATGTAATCTGTAAGGGTATTAAAATGGTTTTTGACACTGACACAGAAGAAAAGATTATGGCAGTGGATGCTGATAAAATTGAAAGGATAATCCTCAACCTTTTGTCAAATGCAGTCAAATTTACAGAAAGCGGAGGAGAAATATCCGTAAATCTTGCGGACCTAGACAACTCAGTAAGAATCACCGTCAAGGACACAGGATTGGGAATACCTGAAGACAAGCTTGAAATTATATTTGACAGGTTTGGACAGGTGGACAAGACGTTCACAAGAAACAGAGAAGGAAGCGGAATAGGGCTTTCCTTAGTAAAGGCGCTGACTGAAATGCACGGCGGAACTTTAAGCGTTAAGAGTCAGGTAGGTAAAGGAAGCGAATTTACTGTAGAGCTGCCTGTTACTGTTATTGAGGATGAGGAAGATGATTTTTCAATTGTTTTTGAAAGCAAGGTGGACAAAATAAACATTGAGTTTTCCGACATATACACATATGAATAAAAAAACCGCGAAAGCGGTTCAGACCATTGACAAACCCCGACGCTGTCATCCTGAACGATAGTGAAGGATCTCATCTTTATTGAAAACATGAGATTCTTACGTGTCGCCCTCAGAATGACGACGTCAAAGGTTACTTTGTCATCAACCTAAACCGCGTAAGCGGTTTTTTTGTTCAAATCAATTATGCAATTGATGATTGTTCTATAAAATCAGCAAAAATTTGAATTGCGCTGATGCATTTATCTACGCCAAGTTCCTTGAACATGTTTATGTTTTGCGGATTATTGACGATTGAAAGCGTAGTTTTTATGTTGAACTGTTTTTTGGAAATTTCACATATGATGAGATTTGAAGCGTCATTTCCCGTAAGCGCAATCACTGTGTCCATGCTTGAGATGCCTGCACTTTCT
>NZ_JAJUJR010000123.1 GCF_029265225.1 Sedimentibacter sp. | reverse complement strand
TGAAATTTATCCAATTTACTTCTTATTTGCAGCATTATATCCTGCAATTCTTCCAAATACAACAGTATCATCAACTGCATTACCGCCTACACGGTTTCCCCCATGAATTCCTCCGGTTACTTCTCCCGCAGCATACAATCCTTCAACAATAGAGCCGTCTTTGTAAATAACGTGTGTTTCAGCATCTATTTCTACGCCTCCCATAGTATGGTGAGCAGATGGTACACGTTTTGCAGCAAAGAAAGGTCCTTCATCAATTGTTGCAACAAGTAGCTTTCTACCGGTAAGTTCATCCACACCTGTTTCAACATATTTGTTGTATTGATTCACACTGGCAACTAAATTTTCCTTAGGAACACCAATCAATCCAGCTAATTCTTCCAAACTTTCAGCTCTGTACAAATATCCGCCTTTTATAAAGTTTTCTGCTTCAGCACTTTTAGGATCTATATTTTTAGAATCGTGAATCATCCAATAGAATCCACCTTCTTGTTCTAAGATTGCATTACACATTACATCACGACGGCCATCTTCTGCTACAAATCTGTCACCGTTGGAGTTCACAAATATGACTTCATCAGAGTTTCTTCCCTTGTAAGGAATAACTCCTTTTGTAGAACCTGTGAATGCATTACCCAGGTGCAGCAATTGTATTTGATCCATATCAATCAGATTTACTCCTATTTCACGAGCCATAATTATACCATCACCAGTTATAGCTTTTAAATTAGTAGTTAAAACTTTATCGCTTAAATCTTTCCACTTTTCACCTTCGCAATATTCCTGGCGCAGCTCAACATTTCCTGCAAATCCACCTGTTGCTAAAATGACACCGTTATTTGCATTCACGGTATAAGTATTGCCAAATTTATCAGTTGCTTTTACTCCAACAACCTTTTTCCCTTCCATGATTAATGTATCCGCAGGTGTTTCCATCATTATAGTAACCTTGTCACCATACTTCTCCAACGTTTCAACATAAGCATTAATAAATCCGGAACCGCTAGGCTTAACCGCACCATGAGTTCTTTGGTACAATGAACCTGCCCCTTGTGTCAGCTTGTCATTGAACTCAACTCCAATGCTTTCCAGCCAGGTAAATCCATCATAAGCACTATTGGCCATAATATCAACCAATTCTTTATTAGCGATTTTATCTCCGGAGTTCCAAGTTTGAAGAGCAAACCATGATGCTGAGTCAAACAATCCAACTGAACCGTTAGCTTTCCACTCTTCATAGTCAGCCTTAACTGCAGCAATAGCAGCAGCATGCACTTCATTTGCAGGTTCGGCATTAATAGCTGTTTCTAATGTTTTCTTAACTGCTTCACTCATTTCCATTTTTGATTGCTTTTCTTTATCCGGAGTATTGTAAATTCCGCCAAACACCGTTAAATTTCCGCCTAAGAAAGGAGCTTTTTCAAGCACAATTACAGATGATCCCTGCTCTGCTGCAGAGATAGCTGATACAAGGCCTGCTCCGCCTCCACCTATAACAACTACATCGGCTGTCTTTGTTATCTCCTGTGGAGTCACACTTTCTTTTGCTTTTGAAATATTCAGCGTATCAATATCAGCACCGGATTTTTCAAGAGCATTGCCTACAGCACTAATAATAGCTTTAGAACTTACTGTCGCACCTGAAACTGTTTCAACGGCTAAAGATTGTTCCTTTAATATTTCAGAAATAACTGTATCTCTTGCAGCGTCGAATAATATGGGTGTTTCATTTTGCTGTGCAATTTTAATGTCAGTAATTTCTTTTTCAGTCACTGTAACATCTACTACAACCGTAGAAGTATTTCCATATGCTTCACCTGAATATGTTCCCGGTGTAAATGACAAGGCTGTTTCCGCTTCCCCGTTTGCTTCCTTTAAAGCTGCTCTTGCTGCAGATTTTACAGCATTACTTGTTATAGTAGCTCCGGTAATTCCGTCAACATCTGCAGAATTTGCAGCCACCATTAATTTCGGCAGTTCTTCAATTGCCTTGCTTCCAACACCTTGAGTTTCATTTGGTCCTTCAGCTTTTACATCAGAAATCACTCCATCTTTTAATGTTACAGTTACTGTAACATCACCTCCAAAACCCTTTGCAACTTTTGTGTAAGATTCAGTCTTACCTTCATTAGCTGCTTCTTTGCTGCATCCTGCCATGCTGAGTACCATCATCCCACACAGCAGTATGCTTAAAATTCTTCTCTTCATCGTATCTCCTCCCTTGAATTACGTTAAACTTGAAGCTGCAAATATTTTAACATACAAAAATGGCATACAGAAATGCTTATAATGCATTCCAATATGCCATCTATAAAAAAATGTAATAGATTTTATTATGCAAGTAATTGCATGAGTTTATTAATTGATGGATTATTCTGATCCTTTTTCCATATGCACAGGAGGCCAAAATTTTCATCGCTGTCTGATACAGGAATTAATTTAAATTCCTCTTGATCAACAACTGCCAGCTTACAGGATGCAAATCCTAAAGCATTATGTAAAATTGATAAAGTCATTATATCTCCCAATTTCTTGCCATAAGCTACAAATTCCGGTTTAAATCCGTTCTTTTCACAAACCATGGAATGAGAATCATTTATTAACGGTGTTTCATCCGGGCACCATCCAATAAATTTCTGATTTTTCAAGTCATTGAAATTCACAAAATTACGATGGAACAAGTTGTTTTTATTAGGTACAAGCACATAAAGCTGACTTTTTTGCAATTTGAATGCATTAAAGTTATTAAAACTTGTTATGGAAGTCTCAGGAACAATAGCCATATCAATTTCATCTGACATTAATTTCTCTTTTGTTTTTGCCAACGAATCATATTCCGTTTCTATTTTTATTGTATGGCTGTTTGGTATTTGACTTAATTTTTTGTTTAATAATGCTAAATGACCATATATAACATATCCAATTGTAACGGGCTTTTTAAACTGTTGATTGGTATTGGTTACTTTCTCAACTAATATATCACAATGTCTTATTATTTTTTTTGCTTCAGCCAGGCATACTTCTCCTTCCTCCGTCAAATCAACAGAACGGCTGCTTCTTGTAAATAATCTGCATCCTAATTCATTTTCTAGTTCGGATATTGAACGGCTTAGCGCTGGCTGTGTAATGAAACATTCTTCTGCTGACTTGGTATAGCTTTTAGTTCCAGCCAAACTTACAAAATACTTCAATGATTGCAGTTTCATGTTATTAGCTCCTGATGTAATAATAATTTGTTAGCTATATCACAAACTATTATAGTTTACATTACAAGCCTATGTCAATGAATCCTTGGCTAAAATGCTAAAATTTACAAGTAATTACTCACCTAATACATAAAAAATAAGACAAAGCAAACTTAACTTGCTTCGTCTTTATGTAACCTGGAGGATTATTTGTTATTTTATTTCAGACCATTTTGTTATTTCACCGGTATATATTTTAGTAATATTTTCTGATGAAATGTCTGTCACAGGATTTTCTTTGTTCAGTATTACTGCAATGCCGTCTATTGCAAGTATGTGTTCATTTAATTGAGATTTTTCATCATCTTTCAGTTCCCTTGAGCTCATTCCTATGTCATAAGAACCGTCAATAGCCGATTTAATACCTTGTGATGAACCGTTTGACTGCATTTCGAATGTTACATTTGGGTTAAGTTCTTTGTATGCTTCCTGAAGTTTTTCCATCAATGGCGTAACTGAAGTTGAACCTGCAACCTTAATAGTTCCTGACAAGCCTGATGTTTTGTATTCTGCAGGACCCTCTACTGATGCAATGTAATGTTTTTCTTCAACTAATTTCTGTCCTTGAACAGATTCCGTAAAGCTTATGAAGTCCTTTACAAGGTCGCTTTCAGTTCCTTTTGTCACTAATAGGAAAGGTCTTGCTACTGCATATTTTCCGCTTTTTACATTTTCAATGGTCGCTTCAACTCCATCTACGCTTGCTGCAACTATTCTTTCACTTACTGAACCGAGGGAAACATATCCGATTCCATACTTGTCTCCTTCTACAGCGGTGATGACCTTGTCTGTTCCGTCAAATTCCAATGCTCCGGTTACCAGCTTGTCAACTTCAGTATCTCCTTCTTTTACCTTTATTTTCATAAGCTCATGAAAAGCTCCTCTTGTTCCTGAAGCTGCATCTCTTGCAACTACTGTTATAGCATTTTCTGAATCGAAATCTGATATGGTTTCTGTTTGCTTAACTGAACTTTGTTCTGCTGCAGGCTGTGAAGCTGGCTGTGCTTGAGTTTCATTTTTTGCACATCCCACAAATGCCATTGACATCACTAAAACTGTTGATACTATGGATAATATTTTTTTTGCTTTCATTTATTTCTATCTCCTTTGAATTTTTATCTTGAACTAAATATATCCCCTTAAAGTAAAATACAAATTATTTAAACGTAAATATTTTGTAATATTTTTATAAAGTTTTTCTTTTATCATTTCATATTTTTTATGATGCTCATTCGTTTGATTGTATAGCATTGGTTTTACCAATAAAAAACATATTTTTTACATTCATGACTTAATCAGTTTACAAACTGCCTATATAATTGCACTAATTACAATACCAGGAGGAAAATTATGAAGTTAAACAGAATTATAAGCGGGTTGCTTGCAGCAGCAATGACCTTTACAATGACAGAAAGTGTACTGGCAGCAGGTATAAATGATGTGCAGGTTCAGGAGGAAGTGAAAAATGTTATTTTGCTCATACCCGACGGAATGAGTACCGGAGCGCTTACATTGTCAAGATGGTACAACGGAGGAAATGAACTAAATCTGGACAGTATGGCATCAGGTTTGGTCAGAACTTATTCATCAGATGCTCCAATAGCAGATTCAGCACCTGCAGGAACAGCAATGGCAACAGGCTTTAAATCACATACAGGCTTTGTAGGAGTATTGCCTGATGTAAATTCAATGCCAGGTCTGGAACAACTTGATCCAGCCGACAAAAGAAAACCTGTGGCAACAATACTTGAAGCAGCACAGCTTGATGGAAAAGCGACAGGCATAATAGCGACCAGCGAAATAATGCATGCAACCCCTGCTGATTTTACAGCACATGATCCAAGCAGAAAAAACTACGACTCCATATCCGAGCAGCAGGTTTATCAGGAGCTTAACGTGGTAATCGGTTCAGGTTCAAAGTTTTTCGCTGAAGAAAACAGAAAAGACAAAGAAAACCTTATTGCTGAAATAAAAAGCAATTATCAATACGTTACCTCTCCTGCTGAACTGAACAATGTAACTTCAGGAAATCTATGGGCAATGTTTGCTCCTTCAGCCTTAGCTTATGATTTTGACCGCGACCCTGCAAAAGAACCTTCCATTGAAGAAATGACAAAAAAAGCAATTGATCTCCTGTCACAGGATGAAGATGGATTTTTCCTGATGGTTGAAGGAAGCAAGGTTGACTGGGCAGCTCACGCAAATGACCCAATTGGTGTAATTTCTGATGTACTGGCATTTGATAAGGCAGTTGGAGCAGCGCTGGATTTTGCAAAAGCTGACGGCAACACACTTGTAATTGCAACAACTGACCATGGAAACAGCGGAATATCAATAGGAAGCAGTTCAACTGACAGCAGCTATGACAAAACACCTCTCTCAGCATTCATCAATCCTTTAAAACGTGCTTCCTTAACAGGTGAAGGAATTGCGGCCAAGCTTAATGCTGATCGTTCAAACGTAACAGAGGTTATGTCACAATACTACGGAATCAACGATTTAACTGCTGAAGAAATTGAGGCAATAATAAATACCGAAGACGGTGATATGAATTATACTGTAGGACCCATGATCGGTAAAAGAGCAAACATCGGATTTACAACAAACGGACACACGGGAGAAGATGTGACGCTTTATGTATATGCACCAGCAAACATAAGCCAGCTTACAGGAACAGTTGAAAATACTGATATCGCCGTATATATGGAAAAAGCAATGGGTTTGGATTTAAGCCAGGCAACTGACACGCTCTTTGTAAAAGCAAGAGAAGCATTTGAAGCAAATGGAGCAAAAGTTGGATTTGATAATACAGATGTCAACAATCCTGTATTGACTGTTGGAAAAGACAATATAAAAGTTGAAATACCTGTAAATAAGAATATTGCATATGTAAATGGCACAGCAGTTAAACTTGACGGAGTGGTAGTTTTTAACGGAATTAACGTATACGTACCCCAAAGTGCAATAGACATAATAAAATAACAATAAAAGGCTTTGATGTCATCAATTATTATAAAAATCATATGGAGGATAATATGGGCATGACACATGATGAATTTAAAACTGCTTTTATGAAAGATCTGGCAGAACGAAAAAGGCAGCAGGACAAGGAATATGACAACTATTACTCGATTGTGATGTACCGAGTTAAAAAAAGCAAGAATTCATTGAAAAAACCAAGAATTTCAACATTGTACCAGGCCGAAAACTTCTAATAATGAATTAAGTTATTTTAAATGTTGATACATCAAAAATCCGCTTCAGCCATGTGG
>NZ_JAJUJR010000425.1 GCF_029265225.1 Sedimentibacter sp. | reverse complement strand
GTTTTCTTTGAAAGCAGTGTAAAACTGAGCCACAACAGTAATTATTATCAATGGAGGCAGCACTGTTCCAAGTATCGATACAAATGATCCAAGTACCCCTGCCAGTCTGTAGCCAACCATTATTGATGTGTTGACTGCAATGGGCCCGGGTGCTGATTGAGAAATAGCAACAAGGTTCAGCATTTCCTCCTCTTCAATCCAATTCAGTTCTTCAACAAACTTCTTTCTCATCAAAGGCACAATGACGTATCCTCCGCCTATTGTGAAAGCACTTAATGAAAAAGTTGAAGAAAAAAGCTTCCAATAAAATTTCATGTCTTTTTTCATATCTGTCCAATCCTTATTATATTTTACATCAGAGGTGAAAGAATTTTTAAAACAGTTCTTCCGATCCTCCTGATTTTTGAAATCTTTTTAAGTTCCTCAAATGTTACTTTCTTGCTTAGTTCATAAGCCTTCAATGTACTTTGTTTAACCTGCTCCACGCATTTTGTGCCATACATCCACACACCGCATTCAAAATGAAGGTAAAGGCTTCTGTAGTCAAGATTAATGGTTCCAACCACAGCATATTCATCGTCAACCACAAAAGTTTTTCCGTGGTTGAAGCCCGGAGTGTATTCATAGATTGAAACTCCTGCTTCTATTAGTTCTTCATAATTAGACTGAGTAACTGCAAAAGCATACCACTTGTCCGGTATGTGCGGAGTAAGAATTCTTACGTCAACTCCCCTTTTGGCTGCCATTGAAAGAGCCACCATCATTTTATTGTCTGCTATAAGATACGGAGTTTCTATATATACATACTTTTTTGCCTGATTGATTAAATTCATGTACACTGCTTCACTGACATTTTCATCATCAAGGGGGCTGTCATCAAAGGGCTGTACATAGCCTGGGCACTGAGAACCCTTTGGAAGGATTTCAGGTTTGAACCTGCTGTAGTCTTCAGTTGTTTTTGCAAGGAAATCCCACATGGACAAAAACATTGCTGTAAGGCTCATAACGGCCTCACCCTTTATTTTGATGGCGCAGTCTCTCCAATGTCCGTATTTTTCCCGTTCATTAATATATTCATCTGCCAGGTTGGCTCCTCCCGTAAAAGCTGCTTTTCCGTCTATGACCGCAATTTTTCTGTGGTCACGGTTGTTGAGACTGAATGTTAGAACTGGAAGGAACGGATTAAACACACAGCATTTGATTCCCATTGACTGAAGTTTTTTGTCATAGTCTGAAGGAAGAGTGAACACACATCCTACATCATCGTAAATAACTCTCACATCAACGCCTTTTTTTACTTTTTCAGCCAGTATGTCCAAAATTGAATTCCACATTATTCCTTCTTCTATTATAAAAAATTCAAGAAATATGTATTTTTCAGCCTTTGTTAATTCTTCGAGAAGATGTTCGAAAAACATCTCTCCCGATGGATAAAATTCTGTTTCAGTATCATTGTAAACAGGGCACAGTGAATAATTGAATATATACTTGGACTGGTTGTAGGCGCTTGTGCTTTCTTTTTTAAGAAGCTCAAGTGTTTCCGAATCCTGCCTCAGTGACCTTCTCAGCTGATTTGTAATACCCTGCATGTTGTTTTTTTTGCGAAGGGATAAACCTCGTCCTCCGACCATGAGATAAAATATGCCTCCGAATATGGGAAACAGCATGATTGGAATTATCCACGCAATTTTGTAAGCCGGGTCGCTTCTCCTGTTAAGAATATAAATTACAACCAGCACACTGACAATCATAAAGAAAGCATCGAAAATAACGAAGTAACTGCTGAACTTCCATATAATTAATGCAAATGTGAGCAACTGAAACAATATTGCCAATGTTACCAACGTAACTCTATTAAACAACAATCGTATAACTCTGTTCATAATGTCACCCTTTAAATGTATTTTACCATCTTTTCATTTGACTAAACTCAGCAAATTCAAGTAAATTGTATCAAATATT
>NZ_JAJUJR010000182.1 GCF_029265225.1 Sedimentibacter sp. | reverse complement strand
CACCATAAACTTTTCATTAGCTTATTTAAAATTAAGATTCAAACAATCGATGTCTGTTTCAAACTTGTAAAATTCCACGCCTGCGCTGGTGAGCATTCTCTTTGAAGCCTTTACTATATCTGTATCGGAATACTTGTCGCTTAAAAAAACTATTTGTTTTATTCCTGACTGTATAATGGCTTTGGCGCATTCATTGCATGGGAACAAAGTTGTGTAAAGCCTGCTTCCTTCAAGATTTGCTCCCCTGCTGTTAAGTATGGCATTTAGTTCTGCATGGACTACATAAAAATACTTTGTTTCCATGGAATCACCTTCGCGGGTCCAGGGATATTCATCATCAGAGCAGAATCTCGGCAGTCCGTTGTATCCTACGCTTAAAATCCTGTTTGTCCTGCTGTCTACTATGCATGCTCCAACCTGTGATGAAGGGTCCTTGCTTCTTTTTGCAGAGAGAAGGGCAAGCCCCATAAAATAATCGTCCCAGCTTATATAATCATTTCTTTTAGTCATATTTTTCTTCCTTTTTCATGTATAGCGCAGTAAATTCTGCGCTCAGTTTGATGACAAAATATATATTTGGACGTTGTCATTCTGAGAGCTTGCTCGAAGAATCTCATGTTTTGAACAAAGATGAGATCCTTCACTATCGTTCAGGATGACGGCGTCGGGTGTTTATAAATAGTCTGAGCTCAGTAAAATTCTGCGCTACGTTTATTATATTACATCTAAAAAGCTTAACTGATCGCTTTCGGGAAGCCCTTTAAGACAGCCGAACTTTTTAAGAAGTTCTATGGCTGCATTTCCTATTTTTGCGCTTTTTCTTAAATCATCTATTGATTTTAACTCTTCTTCTCCGTGAGCAGCATTGTAAATTCCTTCTGCCGCAACGGTTCCCATTCCTGATATGCTGTTTAAAGGCGGTCTTATGCCGTCTTCTTCAAGCAGAAATTGCGTAGCGTGAGACTTGTATAAATCAATGGGTAGAAATTTATATCCTCTCTCATACATTTCCAAAACCAGTTCAAGGTCATCGTACATGTCTTTGTCCTTGTTTGATGCATCATTTCCAAGAGCGTCAATTTCTTTGATTTTCTCCTTAACGACTTCTTTGCCGTTTATCATGAATTCTGCATCGAAGGCTTTTGCCCTTATGGAAAAGTAAGCAGCGTAATATGCCTGTGGTATGTGCACCTTAAACCATGCTATTCTGAATGCCATCATAACATAAGCTGCAGCATGTGCCTTAGGGAACATGTATTTTATTTTCTTGCATGAATCAATATACCACTCCGGAACATCATGTTCTCTCATCAATGATTCATATTCAGGCCACTTCGGTTCCTTCAATGCCTTACCCTTACGCACGGTTTCCATGATTTTAAACGCTGAATTCGGCGGCAGCCCTTTTTTGATAAGATAAACCATGATATCATCTCTGGTACACACTGCCTCACTTATGGTAGTAACAGTGCCCGAATCGATGAGTTCCTTGGCATTTCCAAGCCACACGTCTGTTCCGTGTGACAGACCTGATATACATATTAAATCCATGAACGTTTTAGGCATTGTGTCAAGAAGCATTCCTCTTACGAATTTTGTACCGAATTCAGGTACTCCGAAAGTTCCAACCTTTGAATTAATCTGCTGAGGTGTTACTTTCAGTGCTTGAGTGGTTGAAAACAATGACATAGTTTCCTTGTCATCCATCGGTATTGTTTTAGGATCAACTCCTGTAATGTCCTGAAGCATCCTTATTACTGTAGGATCATCATGGCCAAGTATATCAAGCTTTAATAGATTCTGGTCTATGGAGTGATAATCAAAATGCGTTGTTATTATATCTGAATCAGGGTCATCAGCAGGATGCTGCACCGGGCAGAACTCAAATATTTCACGTCCCTTTGGTACAACTATTATGCCTCCCGGATGTTGTCCGGTAGTCCTCTTAATTCCAGTGCAGCCCCTTGAAATTCTTGTGATTTCTGCCTTACTTACTGTTTGGTTTTTTTCTTCGAAATATTTTTTCACATATCCGAAGGCTGTTTTATCTGCAATGGTTCCTATTGTTCCTGCCTTAAAAGTTGTACCCTTTCCGAATATCACCTCAGTGTATTTATGAGCCTTTGACTGATATTCGCCTGAAAAGTTTAAGTCTATATCAGGCTCCTTGTCGCCGTTAAATCCAAGGAATGTTTCAAACGGAATGTCTATGCCGTCCTTGGCAAGCATTTCTCCGCATACGGGACAAACTTTGTCGGGAAGGTCAAAACCTATTTTTATTCCTAAATCAGTGAAATCCGAATGCTTGCACTTAGGACATCTGTAATGGGGCGGAAGTGCATTTACTTCGGTTATACCCGTCATGTATGCTACAACCGATGAGCCTACAGAACCCCTGGAGCCAACAAGATATCCATCCTCATTTGATTTCCAAACAAGCTTCTGGGCAATTATATACATAACCGAAAATCCGTTTTTTATGATTGAATCAAGTTCCTTGTCAAGTCTTAGCTGGACTATTTCAGGCAGCGGATCTCCATAAAGCTCATGAGCCTTTTCAAATGCTATGTCCTTGATGGTCTGCTCGCATCCTTCAATGTGAGGTGGACATTTTTCCGAAGAAATAGGACTTATGTTTTCACACATGTCTGCTACTATATTTGTGTTCTTTACAACAACTTCATATGCTTTTTCTTCTCCAAGGTAGTAAAATTCCTTCAACATTTCCTCTGTTGTTTTCAAGAACAAAGGAGCCTGGTAATCAGCGTCCTTGAATCCCTGTCCAGCTTCCAGAATTCGTCTGTAAATTTCATCTTCCGGGTCCATGAAGTGTACATCTCCCGTAGCAACCACAGGCTTATTCAATTTTTCACCCAAAGCAACTATTTTTCTGTTGATGCTTCTTAAGTAATCCTTGTCAGGCACCTGTTCATTTCTTATTAAATAATCATTGTTCCCTATTGGCTGTATTTCAAGATAATCGTAAAACTTTGCTGTTTTCTCTATTTCTTCTTCCGACTTCCCTAATAAAATTGCCTGGTAAAGCTCTCCTTCACTGCAGGCGCTTCCTATTATCAAACCTTCCGAGTGTTTTTCATACAAGCTTTTCAATATTCGCGGCTTCTTGTAAAAATAATCCAAATGGGAATAAGACACAAGTTTATATAAATTTTTTAATCCTGTGTAATTCTTTGCCAATATTATTGCATGATATGTTTTAAGTTTTTTATAGGATTCATTTCTGGATTCTTCATCTGAAGCATATTTATCTATGTCATCCAGAGCTTCTGCACCTCTTTTAACAAGCATGTCAAGCATGACATTAAACACCTTGACTGTTGTTTCAACGTCATCAAGTGCCCTGTGGGCTACTTCAACCTTTATGCCAAGATTCTTGGCAATTCTCCCCAGCTTGTATGTTTTGTAATCTGGAAACAGCTCATGAGCCAGAGACAATGTATCCACATAAGTAAAATCAAAATTAAGCCCAAGTTCTTTTGCATTATGTTTTAAAAATCCTATGTCAAATTCGGCATTATGAGCAACAAGAACACTTCCTTCAATAAAGTCAAGCATTTTAGGAAATACCTTTTCTATGGTTTCCGCATCGCTAACCATGTCATCAGTTATGTTGGTTACCTCAACAACCCTTGCAGGAATTGGCTTTTCTGGATTGACAAACAAGTTGAATTCGTCTATTACCTTTCCGCCTTGTACTTTCATTATACCTATTTCAGTGATTTTTTCAGTTAATGGAGAAAATCCTGTGGTTTCAAGGTCAAGCACACAGTAAGTTGTGTCGATTGACTGCCCTTTTGAATTTGTAACAGACGGCTTTTTGTCAGGAGCAAGATAAGCTTCAACACCATATATTATTTTCATGTCAGGATTGTTTCTTCCAAGGAGCTTATGTGCTTCAGGAAATGACTGAACAACACCGTGGTCAGTTATAGCCATTGATTTCATTCCCCATTCCATTGCTCTTTTAATGAGATCAGCTGCATTGGTCATGGCATCCATCTGGCTCATCTGCGTATGCAGGTGAAGCTCTACTCTCTTTAGTTCAGCATTGTCCATTCTCTTGACTTTTTTGATGCCTTCTGTTTCAACAATGGTATTTGCAATTAGTTCAATTTCTCCTGAAAATTTGCTGAAACCTGAATTGCCGTAAATTCTTGTACCCTTTGCTTTTTTAAGCCTTGGCACCACCTCAGCGTCTTCGCCGGGCTTCAGGAACATCTTGCATGTCATGGAACTAGAACCGTCATACACATCAAAAGAAACAAGTATTTTTCCGCTTCTAAGTTCCTTTGCTTCAAGGTTTGAAATTTCTCCTTCTATGGCAACTCTGCCTTCGTCAGGAGTAATATCAATAATTTTTAGTATTGGATCTTTAAGGTTTGCATTTCTGCCAAGTATGAGCTGCGGATTTGTCTTTTTACCCGTATCAGCCTTTGCTTCCTGTTTAAATTCAGGAGCTTTTTTAGGCTGCACAGATGCCGCAGGAGCAAATTGAGCTTCCTTCTGAAGATCATACATTTCCTTTGCAAGAGCATCTTCCTGCTGCCTTATGAATTCCTCAGGGCTTACCTTGTCCACAAAATTAATATGATAAGATGTGCCGTAAAATTTTTTTATAGCTTCATGAATTTTTTTATCATAACCTTTGGCTTTCAATATTTCTGACACAGCCATTTTAAATTTAAAATTAATGGCACTTTCAAATATTTCATATTCGCTGTTTTTAAGTACTGCCTTCAAGGCAGGAAACTTGTCCGAAATCATGTGAACAATATTATTAAGCTCATCTTCAATGGGCTTTTTGTCTGTATCATCAGAATAGCTTACAATTATTTTTGAGTCGTCCAATGCGAATCTTCTTTTAATAAAGTCATTGAGGCATTCTAACTCTCTGACTTCAATATATATATCTGATTTGATTTTTAATTCAAGGGATTTGGTTTTTTTGCTGAGTACAACTCCTTCAACCAGGGCATAGTTCAAATTGCCCATGGCTTCATAATCACCAAATATGTCTTTAATT
>NZ_JAJUJR010000100.1 GCF_029265225.1 Sedimentibacter sp. | reverse complement strand
TTTGTGAAAGTGTATTTAAATCATGATCATCTGTAGTAGTGATAAATGTTTGAATTCCTTGAATGTAATTAATTAAGAATCCTTTTCTTTTATTATCTAATTCAGATAGTACATCATCTAACAACAAAATAGGATATTCATCTATTTCTTCTTTAATAATTTCAATTTCAGCAAGCTTAAGTGATAGTATGGCTGAACGCTGCTGTCCTTGAGAACCGAAATATTTGCATTCCTTATCATTAATTTTTATTAAAATATCATCCTTGTGAGGACCATACTGGGTAATGCCATGTTGTATTTCATTATTAATATTTTTATTTATTTTTTCATGGAAATTTTTCGCAAATTCATCCTTGTCCATGTTATTAATATTACCTGCATTGCATAAATAACTAAGATCAAATTTTTCTTTATTTCCTGAAATATCTGAATAAATATTCACTGCATGCTTTTTAAGCTTTTCAATATAATCGTGCCTGTAAAAAATAATTTCAGTACCAATATTAACCAGGTAATCATTCCAAATATTTATAATATCCTTATTTTGCGGATTTGTATAGTAATTTTTTAAAATAATGTTTCTTTCAGTTACAACTTTTTTGTATTTATTAAGCAAATACTTATATTTAGGCTTAATTTGAGAAATGTCGATATTTATGAATTTTCTTCTTTCAACGGGACTTCCCTTTATGATTCTCATGTCGTCCGGAGTAAAAATAACATTGTTCAATATTCCTATCATCTCTGAAGTTTTATCCAGTCTTACTCCGTTTATGAGCACTGTCTTCCTTTTGTTTTTTTCCAAAAGAAGGTCAATTTTCATGTTATAATTATTCTTCACCAGAGAAATTTCTACAGAACTTTTATTTTCGCCGAAATTGATGAGCTCATTTTCACTGTTCAATCTGAATGTCCTTCCTATTGAAGAAAGATAAATGGATTCCATGAGGTTTGTCTTTCCCTGGCCGTTGTCTCCTATGAAAATGTTCAGAGAGCTGTTAAGTTCAATTTCTGCATCCTTGAAATTTCTGTAATTTTTTATTTTTAACTTATTTATTATCATTTTTCCCCTGTAGAAATGATATACTCTTCACCGTTGAATTCTACGATGTCCCCTTCTCTCAGCTTCTTTCCTCTTTGAAGTTCAACTTCGCCGTTTACTCTTACAAGTCCATCCAGTATTACATTTTTTGCCATACCGCCACCTTCAACTGCATTGGCAAATTTCAAAAGCTGGTCAAGTTTTATATATTCTGTGCTGATATAAATATTTTCCATTTTGCACCTCTTTATTTTATTTCAAAAATAATAAAATTATAAATATTCACAATTAAAATTGAATATGCTTTTAAATCTGAATATTATGATATTCTTACAGGAAGCACCATGTATATATAATCTTCCTTGTTGTCTTCGTTTATAAAGCATGGGTTGTTTTTCCCTATTAAATTCAATTTGATTTTTTCATTTTCTATTACTTTCAGAAAATCAAGGAGATATTTTGAATTGAAACCAATTTTTATGTCTTCTCCTTCTTTTTCAACAGCAACATTTTCTTCTACATTGCCATACTCAGAAGCTGAGTTTATCTGCATGTTGTTTTCTTTTATGTCAAGAATTATCAGGTTGTTTTTGTCATCCTTTGCAAGAAGAGAAGCTCTTTCCACGGATTCTCTTATTTCAGTTGTGCTTACATTTACAGTAGTTACATAATTATCTTTTATTATTCCCTCATAATCGATGAATTTTCCATCAAGAAGGTTTGATATGATTATAGTATTGTCAACTTTGAAAGAAATATGGCTTTCAGAAATCACTATGTCAGTATTTCCTTTGTTTTCTTCTATGATTCTCAAGATTTCAAGCATTGTTTTAGAAGGAACAACAACAGACACTTCACCGCTGAAATCTATTTTTTCTTTTTTCACGGCCATTCTGTATCCATCGAGAGCAACAAATGTACACAGATTATTTTTTATTTCAATAAGACAGCCTGTGAAAATAGGTTTTATATTTTCCTGTGCAGCTGCAAAATAAGTATATTTTATAAGATTTTTCAAAGATTCTGATTTTATTGAAAATGAATTTCCCTCATTGTCAAATGTGTTGTCAGGATATTCAGTTGCAGAATTTCCAAGTATGTTTATTTCTGAATTAAGACATTTGATTTCAATGTTGTTGTTTTCCATTGTTTCAATGTTCACATAGGAATTAGAAGGCAGTTTTCTTACAAAATCTCCAATAAGTCTTGATTGCACAACTATTGATCCTTCTTCTTCTATGTCGCATGGCGAATAAGTCTTTATTCCCAGGTCCAGGTCTGTGGCAGTCATAATGAGCATGTTATTTTTTGCTTCTATGAGTATGCCTGACAATATTGGAAGAGGTGTTCTTGAGGAAACTGCTTTTTGTACAATATTGATTGATTTATTTAGTTCATTTTGGTTGATTCGAATTTTCATCTTTTGCTCCTTTATAATTGGTTTGTTCACAACTGAAACTAAAAAACAATAAATAGAAATATATAAAATATTTATTAGTAATATTAGTAGGCACTGTTAATTTGTTGAAAACTTGTTGAAGCACTGAATTTTAAATATTTAAAAAAATTATGGCTGTTGATGGATTAATTTTTTATCCAAAACAAGAAAAATAAAAAATAATGTTATAAACAACCCATAACAGTTTATCAACAGAGTAGTTAATTATTCAGCATGGAAATTAAATCGTCCACATTTTTCTTTATTTCCTGAGAACTTTCCATGTCTTCTTCAACCTTGTTGCAGGCATGCAGTACAGTTGAATGGTCTCTGCCCCCGAATTCTTCGCCGAGCTTCGGAAGAGAATAATCCGTGAGTTTTCTTGCTATATACATTGCAATCTGCCTTGGATATGCAATGTTTTTTGTTTTCTTTTTTGATACTAGGTCGTCCATCGATATGTTGTAGTAATTTGCAACAACTTCCTTTATATCAACTAGAGTGATTTTTTTGTTGCTTGAAATCAAGTGTTTCAAGGCCTCCTGGGCAAGCTCAAGGGAAACTTCCTTTTTATTAGTAAGAGAAGCATAGGCATAAATACGTATGAGAGCCCCTTCAAGTTTTCTTATGTTTGACTGAATGTGCTGTGCAATGTATGTGATTACCTCGTCAGGAACGTTGTAATTTTCAGCTTCAGCCTTTTTTCTCAATATTGCTATTCTTGTTTCATAATCCGGCGGCTGAATATCTGCAATCAGTCCCCATTCGAAACGTGAGCGAAGTCTGTCTTCCAATGTTGGAATTTCGCTTGGAGGATTATCGCTTGAAACTATAATCTGCTTGTTTGCTTCATGAAGAGCGTTGAAAGTGTGGAAAAATTCTTCCTGAGTACTTTCCTTGCCTGCAATAAACTGTATATCATCCACCAGAAGGACATCGGCTTTTCTGTATGTGTTTCTGAATTCTTCGTTTTTTCCGTCTTTGATTGAGTTTATCAGATCATTTGTAAATTTTTCAGAAGTTACATAAAGAACATAGGCGTCCGGATTGTTGTCCAGGATGTAGTGTCCAATGGCATGCATCAAGTGGGTTTTTCCAAGACCAACTCCGCCGTATAAAAATAAAGGGTTGTATGCAGTAGACGGAGCTTCTGCAACAGCCAGTGAAGCTGCATGTGCAAACCTGTTGGAATTTCCGATAATAAAATTGTCAAAACGATACTTGGGATTTAATTTTCTGTCTACGTTTATAGCGTCGGTTTCTTCGGAAGTGCTGTTGGTAGTAGTTCGTTTTGAATCATCCTTGTCGATGTTTTCGCCTGGAACCGTGAAAACAAGTTCCGTGTCTTTCTTTAATACATATGTGAATGCATTTTTAAGAAAGTTGTAATGCCTTTTCTTCAGTGTGTTTTTTAAAAAATCATCTGCTGTTTCCAAATAAATTGTATTATTTTTATAAGCAACTATTTTAAGAGGCTTAAACCAAGTGTTAAAACTCACTTGATTTGTATCTTCTTTTACAATTTCCAGGACTTCGTTCCATAATTCTTCAAAGTTCATATAATTCCTCCGGTTGTTGATAAAAAAAATTAACATGTTGTTTATAATAAATGAAAATATATGTTAAATTTTATGTTGTGAACAATTGTTGACTAAAAATGTTAACAATTGATAAAATTGATTATTCAACACTTTTTAAATTTTAATAACAGTTTGTCCATAGAATAAACATAAATAAAAAGTTATCCACAGATACATATCATACTATCATTTTTTATCCACAATTTCAATTTAATTTTATTTATTTTAAAAAATAATTGCATTCTTCAAAAAAATGTAGTATATTACAATAGCTATAATATTTTTAATTGTTGACATCGAAATTTAAAAATATTATAATTTATAAACATGAAAATTTAAGATATTTATATAGATATCTGTAGTACAAGGAGGTGTTTTTCTGATGAAAAGAACTTATCAGCCAAAAAGAAGACAAAGAAGCAGTGAACATGGATTTATTAAAAGAATGAGCACAAAATCCGGAAGAAATGTTTTGAAGAGAAGAAGGGCAAAAGGTAGAAAAAAATTGTCAGCATAAGGCCGCGTATGTGGCCTTTTATTCCATTTTCAAACATAGGGAAAAACAATGATAATCATAAAAAACAACAAAGAATACAAATCTGTCTATAATTGTAAGGATTCCATATCTGATTACAATATTGTTTTGTTTGTAAAAAAAAACAATTTAGGTTATAACAGATTTGGATTTACTGCTGCAAAAAAAATCAAACTGGCAGTAAGCAGGAATATCATAAGAAGAAGACTGAAAGAAATAGTCAGGCTGAACGAGTGTAATTTAAAAGAAGGCTATGATTTTGTTTTGATGGCCAGAGTTAATGCTGCTGATTCAGATTACAAGAGTCTGGAAAAATCATTTTTTAAACTGATGAAGAAAAAGAAAATGTTAAAGGGTGATCTAAATAAGTAAAGTATTAATTTTTATTATACGAATATATCAGAAGTTTTCTTCGAGGTCGGGAGTAAGACACTGCAGATTTTACCCCACATGTTCGCAATATTTTGTTGAAGCGTTACAAAAATACGGTTTTATAAAAGGCTCATACTTAGGAATAAAACGAATTCTCAGATGTCATCCATTTCATCCCGGTGGGTATGATCCTTTGAAATAATACGGAGGATAAACATGAATTTAGATTTTTTAGCAAAGCCAATGGGTATGCTTGTTAAATTGTTATACGACATGGTATCTGTCTTTGATACTGAATATCTTTCTGCTTATGCAATTTCAATAATTTTGTCAACTATAATATTCAAGTTGATAGTAATGCCATTGACGTTGAAGCAGACAAAATCTATGAAAAAAATGCAGGAATTAAATCCGAAAATACAGGAATTGCAGGAAAAGTACGGAAAAGATCCTCAGACGCTTCAAAGAAAACAAATGGAATTGTACAAGGAAGCAGAATACAGTCCTTTTGCAGGATGTCTGCCGATGTTGATTCAGTTCCCTATTCTTATTGCGTTCTTTTATGTTATCAGATCACCTGAAATATATGTTTTTCAGAATAAGGAAGCATATGATTTAATAAATAAGGCATTTTTATGGATCAATGACTTGGGATTCACTGAAAATCATATTTTTGACGGCGGAATTGTAAACGGATTGTCAATGGGTGGAATGACACTTCCATTCATAGGTGCAGCTGTTCCTATATTTGCTGCTATATCTGCTTTTACAACTTATCTCACAAGCAAGATGACTATGTCTACTCAGCCGGCAGGAAATGAACAGGCCATGGCTACACAAAAATCAATGAATATGATGATGCCTGTCATGATATTTGTTTTTGGTATTCAGTTCCCTGCAGGATTAGGATTATACTGGGTTGTTTCCAATGTTTTTCAGTTGGTACAGCAGTATGTAATAATGAATTCGTCCAAAAATCCGAAGGAGGAATTAAAATAGATGAAAAATGTAACTATTGAAAGATCTACAGTTGAAGAAGCTATTGCTGCTGCCTTGGAAGAACTGCATGCTGAAAAAGAAGAAGTGCAGATTGAAGTAATCAATGAGCCTTCAAAAGGTTTTTTCGGCTTGATAGGAAGTAAGGATGCAAAGGTCAAAGTAACCGTTACAAATGGTCCGGAAGAAAGAACAAAGAAATTTTTTGACATCCTGCTTAAAAAAATGGAAATAGAAGCCGATTACGAAGTGGATTTTTCCGACAACGTATTAAAAGTTGACATAGTTAAAATCGGAGAAGACGATAAAGGCATAATCATAGGCAAAAGAGGCAAAAATTTAGATGAAATTCAATTTCTTCTTAACCTGATAGTAAATAAAGGCAGAGAAAATTACGTGAGAGTGATTTTCAATGTTGAAGATTACAGAGCAAAAAGAGAAGAAACACTGAAGAAGCTTGCAGTAAAAATGGCAGACAAGTGCAGATATTACAAGCACAAAGTCAGACTTGAACCAATGAATCCTTATGAAAGAAGAATAATACATTCAACTTTGCAGGATGAAAAGGACATAATCACTTATTCTGAAGGCGACGAGCCTTACAGAAAAGTTGTAATAGACTTAAAATAGCATTGATCATATAACCCGGACAACCGGGTTATATTTTATATGCCAGGAAAGTTCTCTTTCCTGGCATATAATAACGAGGTCGGGGGACCTATGTCCCCTCAGCGGAGTTGCGGAGCAACTTTTTATTAAATTTTATTGAATTATAACAGCTTAAATATTTATGTACATTTGTGAAAAAATAATGTAAAATATATGTGAATTGAAAAGAAAGAAACGGTGGTATGATGAACAGTGATACAATAGCTGCAATTGCAACATTTCCAGGCAATGCAGGTATCAACATAATACGAATAAGCGGAGATGAAGCATTGAACATCGCCGAGAAAATTTTTGTCAAAAAAGGCAGAAAAAAAGGAGAACCCAACAATTTAAAACCTAGGTATCTTCATTACGGCCATGTAATTGACAATCAGGGCAAAATAATTGATGAAGTGCTGATTTCTTACATGAAGGGTCCGAATACCTACACAAGGGAAGATATTGTGGAAATAAACTGCCATGGGGGAGTTATTTCTGCAAAAAAAATACTTGAAGAGGTACTTTTATGCGGATGTCGTCCTGCAGAAAGAGGAGAATTTACAAAAAGAGCCTTTTTAAACGGAAGAATAGACCTTACTCAGGCTGAAGCTGTCATTGACATCATAAATTCAAAGACTGATTCAAGCCACGCAATATCAATGAATCATCTTGAAGGAAGGCTTTCAAGGGAAATAAATAACATAATTGAAAAAATCATGAACATACTTGC
>NZ_JAJUJR010000390.1 GCF_029265225.1 Sedimentibacter sp. | reverse complement strand
TTGACCCTTGAGCCTGATAAGGTCATTGTCCTGAAAAACAGAAAGTTTTCGGCTCAGGGTTTCCTGTGAAGTTCCAATAAGTGCAGCAAGATCCTTCTTGCTCACAGGAAGAGTTATTTCAAATTCATTGTCTTTGTCTTCAATTGCATTTTTCTCGATTTCAAGCAGCAGGTAGTTTGCAATTCTCTGTTCAACATCACGAAGCCCTATTTGTTCTATAAGCTCTTCGCTTTCTTCAATTCTCCTGGTGTAGGACTGAAGAAATTTAATTGCTATTTCAGGTTTTTTCAGGAGAAGCTCCTTGATGGCGGCTCCGTTAATGATACATATTTCTGCATTTTCAAGTGCTTCTGCATTGTTGCTCATTGTTGTGTTTGAAAACAGGGAAAGTTCCCCCATGAAGTCACCGGGCTCGAGAATTCTAAGAATCTGTTCCTTGCCGATGGCAGAAATCCTGTAGATTTTTACCATTCCCTTGTTTACTACAAACATTCTTTCAAAAGAATCACCCGGAGTGAAAATTATTTCACCCTTTTTATAATTTTTGTGAACAGAAGCATTCATTATGCTTTCTTTTTCTTCCAAAGTCAAGTCATGAAATATGGGCACATTGTCAATGCACAATTTTTCATGGCAGGAACAGCACGTGCATTTCTCCACCTGGTACCTCCTTAAATTTTATCTTTGTAGTTCATGAGCCTTACTGCATTTATGATTACCAGAAGCACGCTTATTTCATGAATGAGCATGCCTGAAGCCATAAACACGTTTTTAGTTAGAACTCCTGCAATAAGCGTGAAAACCACAGCCACTGCAAAATATATATTTTGCTTCATGTTTCTCATGGTAGCTTTGCTCAGTCCAAAGGCGTATGTAAGCCTCGTCAGATTGTCTGACATGAGAACAATATCAGCCGTTTCCATTGCTGCATCCGTTCCCGTTGCTCCCATGGCAATTCCTAGATCGGCAACTGCCAGAGCCGGAGCATCATTTATTCCATCTCCTATCATAGCAACAGTGGAGTTATTTTTCAACTCCTTTAATTTTGATACCTTGTCTTCAGGAAGAAGCTCTGAATAATACTCATCCATTCCAAGTTTTGCAGCAACTGCCCTGGCAGTCCTCTCATTGTCGCCTGTAAGCATTACAACTTTTTTTACTCCTGCCTTTTTAAGTCTTTCTGCAAGACCATATGCATCATCCCTTATTTTATCAGAAATTGATACTGCTCCCATAATTCTGCTGTCTTCTGCAATCAATACTGCAGTCTGTCCGTTGTTTTCTTCGCCCTGAAGATATTCTTCTATTTCTTGAGAAATAATCACGCTTTCTCCAGCCATGAGCTTTCTGGTTCCAACCAGAATATTTTTTCCGTTTACGGTTCCCTTGACTCCAAAACCTGACAGAACTTCAAAATCTTCTGTTTGAGCTATGGTTATTTTCCTGTCTTTAGCTTCCTGCACAATTGCCTTTGCAAGGTGGTGTTCTGAAGGAACTTCCACCGGGGCAGCCATGCGAAGAATATCATCCTCTGTGCCTTCAAATGCTTTGATTTTTGTTACAACCGGTTTTCCTACAGTCAGTGTCCCAGTCTTGTCAAAAGCAACTGTATCCACCTTTCCGGCCTTTTCCAGGTACTCGCCGCCCTTTATAAGAATTCCTTTCCCTGCTCCGTTTCCTATGCCTGCCACTATTGAAACAGGTGCAGATATTACCATTGCACCCGGACATGATATTACAAGAAGCGTAAGGGTGAGTTCAATATCTCTTGTGGCCAGGTACACAAAAATGGACAAAATCATGATGCCCGGAGTGTAGTACTGGGCAAAACGTTCAATGAACTTTTGAGTGGGTGCCTTTGAATCCTGTGCTTCTTCAACCATTTCCATTATGCGTGCAAATGTTGTATCGTCTCCAACCCGCAGGGCCTCCAGCTCCAGATAGCCTGTTTCTATTACAGTTGTGCTGAACACGCTGTCTCCAGTTTCCTTTTCTGCAGGTATTGATTCACCTGTTATGGCAGCCTGGTTAACAGAAGCCTTGCCTTTTATCACAATGCCATCAACAGGAATTTTTTCTCCGGGTCTCACTATCACCCTTTCTCCGGTGTGAACTTCTTCAGGAGACACTCTTACTTCTTCTCCGTCCCTGAACACAGTTGCAGTAACAGGAGCAAGCTCAAGCAGCGACTTCAGTGACGATCTTGTTTTTTCAAGGGTCCTTGATTCAAGGTATGAACCAAGCATGAACAGAAATGTTACAGCAGCAGCCTCCCAGTATTCCCCTATGAATATTGCACCAGCAACAGCAACCGTAACAAGCGCTTCTATGCCCAGCACCCTGTACTTA
>NZ_JAJUJR010000323.1 GCF_029265225.1 Sedimentibacter sp. | reverse complement strand
TTCGCTGCAGTCTCTGGTTTGGATGAAATTTATTATGGCATTTCTCAACGGATAGTTTGTTACAGAATCAAGTTGTTTTCCCAGGAAATACTGCTTCAGCCTTCCGTAGGAAAATTTGTCTGATGCATCTTCCCAAACTTCGCCTATAATTAAGGCATCATTATCTTCTTCCTTCACGCATCTTCTAAGCTTGTTTAAAAAGCCGTCAGGAAGTTCGTCTGCCACATCCAGGCGCCACCCCTTGATTCCGCATTTTTGCCAGTGTTTTAAAACTCCACTTTCTCCTGTGATAAAATCAATGTAATTTTTGTTTTCCTTGTTCACTGCAGGAAGGGTCCTTACATTCCACCAGCACACATAATCCTCATTCCATCTGTTGAACATGTACCAGTCATAGTAAGGCGATGATTTGCTCTGGTATGCTCCCAGGGAATTATATCGTCTCTTTTTGTTGAAATACATGCTGTCTGAGCCCGTATGGCTGAAAACTCCGTCAAGAATTACATGCATTCCTTTTTTGGAAGCTTCACTGCAAAGTTGCATCAGTGAATCTTCATTTCCGAACATGGGGTCTATGGTGAGGTAATCTCCCGTGTCATACTTGTGGTTTGAATGAGCCTCAAAAACAGGGGAAAGATAAATGGCTGTCACTCCAAGGTCCTTAAGGTAAGGAATCTTTTTTAAGATGCCGTCGAGGTTTCCGCCGAAAAAGTCGTTGTTTCTTATTTCTCCTTCTTCATCAGGCAAAAATTCAGGAGTTCCTCCCCAGTCATTTCTTATTCGTATGTCATCATCCTTCAAGAGCAATTTATCTCTATAAAACCTATCCACAAAAATATGATATATTATTCCTCCCTTAATCCAGTCAGGAGTAATGAAGTCATCATATACCAGCAGCTGGTTAAGATTTGATTTGTTTTCCCCCATGATAAATGAATAATAATAATTTCCTGATCTTTCAACAGTGAAGACTGCACGGTACAAATCAAGGTTTTTCTCGGCACCGATCCATTCCATGGTCATTTTTTTGTAAGTTTCAGCCGTATAATCGTGCCTTTTTTCTATGAGCACTTCAGGGCAGGAGGGAAGACTTCGCTTAACATAAATCTTAAGCTCAATTTCATCACCCGTCTTGATTCCTCCCTGAGGGAATCTGAAAAATTCTGACTGGCTGTCAAATATAAACATATGTCCATCCTTTATCTTTACTATTTATTATTTTCATCAATTAACAGTGCTCAATCCCCATATTTTCTCGGCATACTCCCTGACTGTCCTGTCGGAGGAAAATTTTCCTGCAGAAGCAATGTTCATGAGGGACATTTGATTCCATTTTCTTTTGTCGTTGTAGTAAAGATGCGTTGCTTTCCTGTGCACATCCATGTAGCTGTCAAAATCAGCAAAACACATGTATGGATCTCCCACGGCAGAACCTCCCAGGAGATACTTGGAAATTGACTCGAAGGATTTTCCGTTAATTCCTTTGTTGAGGAAATCTATTATTTTTCGAAGTTTAAGGTTTTTCTGATAATACTGGATGGAAGAGTAGCCGTGGTTCCAGAGACTTTCCACCTCATGGTCGCGAAGACCGAAAAGAAAGAAGTTTTCCTCTCCCACTTCATTGATCATTTCAATATTGGCACCGTCGTATGTTCCTATGGTAAGTGCACCGTTAATCATGAACTTCATGTTGCCTGTTCCGCTTGCTTCCTTGCCTGCCAGTGATATCTGCTCGCTTATTTCACCTGCCGGAATTATAAGCTCTGCAAGGCTCACGGAATAGTTTTCAATGAAAGCAACATTGATGTATTTTTTTACGAATGTGTTTTTGTTTATATAATCGCTCAGAGCAAATATGAGCTGAATTATTTCCTTTGCCCTGAAGTATCCCGGAGCAGCCTTGGCAGCAAAAATGAATGTTTCAGGAACAATGTCTTCAGTTTCTCCTTCGTTGATATCAATTATAAGGCTTATTATGCGCAGGGCATTTAAAAGCTGCCTTTTGTATTCGTGAAGCCTCTTAGCCTGTATGTCAAATATGGAATCAACGTCAAGGCGGATGTGGTTTTGTCTTGAAACATGTTCTGCCAGCCTTTTTTTATTCCGGTATTTAATTTCATCAAGATTTTTAAGGATGCTGTCGTCATCCTTGTAGTTTTTAAGAAGATTCAGCCTTTCAGGATTCAGGTAGTATTCTTCACCCAGAATGTCAGTCAACATGTCCTTAAGCAATGGGTTTGCCTGGTTGACCCATCTCCTGTGCGTAATTCCGTTTGTCACATTCACAATTTTGCCTGGGGTGTATTCATTGAAATCCCTGAAGATTGTTTTTTTAAGTATTTCAGTGTGAAGATTTGCCACACCGTTTACACAGTGGCTTCCCCGTATGCACAGATTTGCCATGTTCACTTTTCCGTAGCCGAATATGGACATCTTGAGTGCCTTGTTCCTGTCTCCTAATTTATTGGAAGATTCCTCCATGAAACGCCTGTCTATTTCAGCAATGATCATGTGAATTCTTGGAAGCTTCACTTTGATTATATTGTCGTCAAATGTTTCAAGGGCTTCGGAAAGCACCGTATGGTTTGTGTAGGAAACAGAATCAACAACCATTTTCCACGCCTGATCCCACGAATAGCTGTAATCGTCCATGAAAATGCGCATGAGTTCCGGTATTACAAGGGCAGGATGTGTATCATTTATGTGTATTGCATTTTTCTGGCTGAAATTGTCAAGGGTTCTGTATTTATTGTAGTGTGCTTTTACAATGTTCTGGGCAGAAGCTGAAACAAGGAAATACTGCTGCTTTAATCTCAGTATTTTTCCCTCATAATGGTTGTCAGAAGGGTAGAGAACCTTTGATATGGCCTCACCCAGTGAATCCTCTGCCAGTGCTCTTAAATAATCTCCTTGTGAAAACAAGTTCATGTCAATGCTGTTAAGACTCCTTGATTCCCATAGCCTCAGAAGACTGACGCCTTTGCTGTCATATCCCGATATCATCATGTCGTAGGGCACTGCTTCTATTTGAGTGGGGTAGTCGTGATGGATTTTCAATCCTTCAGCAGTCCACTCTTCTCTGATTTTTCCGTCAAATTTAACAATGA
>NZ_JAJUJR010000397.1 GCF_029265225.1 Sedimentibacter sp. | reverse complement strand
GCGTCAACAAAGCTTCTTACCATGTTTACGTTTCTGTAAAGCACATTGTACTGAGGATCCTGGTGAGCTCCGTTAACGCCTTCTTCAGCAAACATAACTGCAATGTCAGGACCGGCAACACCTGAAATGTATGAGTGGAAGTTAATTGGGCGGCCAACTTCTTCTTCTATCATATCACAAGCTTTACGGCTTGCTCTAACTTGCTTTCTTGTAACCATGATACCGCCGATACCCTGGTTTGTTCCTTCAAGAAGTGAGTCAATGTGTGACTGTCCTGCAGTTCTGATAACCATCAGGTGGTCAGCACCGTGCCAAGCAGCCATACGCATTCTTCTTATGTCATCTTCAAATCTTCCTGAAGCAATTTCAGTTGTGATAACACAGTCCGGCTGAGGATCGATGTAACCGAATCCACGGCTTCCTGGAAGCGGAACTGAATTTGTCAGGCTTTCTGAAGTTTCATGGTATTCAAAGTCTCCAACAGTCCTGTTTTCATTTCTTCCTTCTCTCCAGTGCCAGCCGCGTCTTTTTGGTTCATATTTGTCCAAGTCTTTCAATAATTCTTTTATATCTAACTTTTTGTTAGGATCAAGTTTCATCTATATGCCCTCCTTAAAATAATGAATCTACATCATCCCAGTGTCTTCCGGCAGCAAGCTCAAGACCTGCTTCACGCACTGAAACTCCGAGTTTCTTAGATAATCTCCACACAACATTTCCTGCACCTTTTCCCATCAAACCCTTGTTCATAACGCCTTCAACAATAGGTTTAACTTCAAGGCTTGAGAATCCCATTCTTAAAAGAACGCTTCTTTCAACTGATGGAGTTGTGTTCTTTTTTCCCAATTCAAGTAGAGGGTCTACTATTTGTTCTGCCAAATTCCAAAATCTATCATATAATTCTTCATCTGAAAGATTTGCCAAATGAACTCTTCTTTGTTCGAAATCGTCGGCTCTTTTCATGTTTTTGCTCCTCCTGCATATTTAAAAGTTTTTAATCCGCAAATAGGCGTATGCATTTCATACGCCTTATTTATTTTATTATTTTATAATGAAGCTAATACTTCTTTTACAAATTGAACATTTGTGTTTGTTTCTTCTGCAAGGAATACTATGTCAGCATCAGTAGGTGTTACATTGTATGTTGATACAGCATTTTTTATAAGTGATGCCCTCATGTGATTAAGATCTGCATCTTCTGCTTTTATCATTGATGGATGTTCTGGAAGTATTATGTTTGTTCCCGGCACTTCATCCTTTGGATTTCCAAATTTTATTTCTATGCCGTTTGATCTTGCAAATGACAGCTGAGGCTGAATGTGCTTGCCTGCTCCTGTGTATTCTGTTTCCTGAACTACTATGATCTGATCTTCATCAAGTTCCTGTGCCAGTGAGAATGCTGCTGTAAGAGCTGTGTTTCCTGCCGGTCCTTTTTCCAGTCCTTCAAGGCTTGCCAGTGCTTCCGTGATGTAGAATACATCTCCCTGATGAACTGTAAGGTATCTTTCCATGTATCGGAGCGGTCTTGCTGCTGAACGAGGAACATCTGAACGGTCCGGCCATGTTGTAAACGGCATTCCAAATCCTGTGTGTCCTGTTGTAAATGACTTTCTGTTAAACTGATTGTCTGAAGCCATGTGAAGACCTGACAGATTAACACTTGCTGCTATTACATGTGACTGTGCTCCTGCTTTTCTAAGTCCTCTTGCAGTTCCTGTAAGGTTTCCGCCGCCTGCGTTTGTTGCTACTACATAATCAGGGTCTTTGCCGTACTTTTCTCTGAACTGCATTGCTAATTCATATCCGAGGGTTTCAACTCCTGCAACCGCAAACGGTGTGTACAGTGATGCATTGAAATATCCTGTTTCTTCAAGAATTCTCAGGAATGTGTAGAACAGTTCCGGTCCTACTGTAAGCTGCACAACTTCTGCTCCCAATGCTTCACATGCCCTTGCTTTTTCTATTATTTCAGGCTGTCCTACTCCTCTTGAGTCGTAGCATTCCTGAACAACTATGCATTTCAGTCCATGCATTGCTGCCTGTGATGCAACTGCTGCGCCGTAGTTTCCGCTTGTAGCAGTAACAACGCCTTTGTAGCCAAGCTTCTTAGCCTGGTATACAGCTGTTGATGCTCTTCTTGCCTTGAAGCTTCCTGATGCATTTGATGCTTCGTCCTTTATGAATATTCTTGCTCCCTTGCCTGCCGGTGCAAATTTTCTTGCCAGTGCTGAAAGGTTTCTAAGTTCAATTATTGGTGTGTTTCCAACTCCGTGCTCTGACT
>NZ_JAJUJR010000250.1 GCF_029265225.1 Sedimentibacter sp. | reverse complement strand
GCGCCGGGTCGCGTCGTAGGCGATCGAGCCGACGACAACGAGCTCCGTCGAAGCCTCGCTCGCGCGTGCCTCGACGTTGTCTTGACTCCATAGCAATGCATCCTCACATGGTGAGAATTTATCCCACGCTTACAATAAGGGACACTGAACTGTTAAACATGTACGAGGAAGGTGCTTACAAGCCTCTGACCCTGGAAGAAGCAGTGGATATTTCAGCAGTAATTTACAGCCATTATGCTGTAAACAACATAAAAGTCATAAGAATAGGCCTTCAAAACTCGGATTCCATCAATGAAGGGGAAGATGTGGCTGCAGGTCCGTTTCATCCTGCCTTCAGGCAGCTGGTGGAGGAAAATATTTATTTGTATTCTTTAATAAGTGTATTAAAAAATGCAGACATTAAAGACAAACACATAATAATCCACGCTGATGAAAAACTAATGAGTTTTCTTGCGGGACAAAAAAAATCAAATATAAATAAACTCATGGAAATTTTTCATTTAAAACAAGTTTCATTTAATAAAACAAACAATACTGACGAAATAATAATATATGACGAAAACAAAAAAATAGGAAGTTTTGACAAAAGCCTTATTTTTCAAAACTATCTGGATCTGCAATAGGGGGAAATATGTTTTTAAAAAAGGTATATGTCAATGGATTTAAATCTTTTGCAGAAAAAACCGAAATTGTGGTTGAACATGGAATAACTGCGGTTGTAGGTCCAAACGGAAGCGGCAAAAGCAACATATCCGATGCAATCAAGTGGGTTCTTGGAGAGCAAAGTGCCAAGTCTCTAAGGGGAGGCAAAATGGATGATGTTATTTTTGCCGGAACTGAAAAAAGAATGCCTCTGGGATATGCGGAAGTAAATTTGATTTTTGACAATGAGTCAGGAATTATTCCGGTTGAGTACAAGGAAGTAAGCATAAAAAGAAAGCTTTACAAAACAGGCGAAAGCGAATATTACATAAACAAGCAGCAGTGCAGGCTTAAAGACATCAAGGAACTTTTCATGGACACTGGAATAGGAAGAGACGGCTATTCATTTATAGGACAAGGCCGCGTGGAAGACATCCTAAGTCCGAACTCTGAGACAAGAAGACAGGTTTTCGAAGAAGCTTCAGGAATTGTGAAGTACAAGTCCAGAAAGGAAGAATCTGAAAGGAAGCTTGAAAAAACTAGCGACAATCTTGACAGAATCGAAGACATAATTCACGAGCTTGAAGAGCGTATTGAGCCTCTGCACGAACAAAGCAAACGTGCAAAACAGTATATTGACATTAAGAACAATTTAAAGCAGTACGAGCTTAACTATCTTGCTCATGAATACGAAAAGCACAACGAACAGCTAAAGGCCCTTGAAAATCAAAAAAACATCGCAACCGAAGAAAAACAAAGGCTCCAAAAAAGAAGGGACGCCATTGCTGATACAATTATTTCTCAAAAAGAAAAAATAAGCGAACTTCAGGCAAGGACTAAGGAGCTTGAAGCTGAAAGAGATATTAAAAACAAGGAATTTGAAAGCTGCCAGAGCCTGTGCCAGGTACACAGGGAAAAGAAAATACTTTACAAAAGCAACATTGAAAACATAGAAAAAGAAATTGAAGAAATAAACAAAAGAAATGCAGAACTAAACGAAAGCATAAATTTGTTGTGTGCTGAAAAAAATGCACTTGAAGAAACATTGAGCAAGGACACTGAAAAATTCAACTCAATGAATGAGGAGATAAAGGAATACAAAGCAAAAATCGATGAGGTTGTAAACAAGATCGAGGAACAAAAAAGCAATCTTTTCGAGCTTCACAAGGAAATAAACAAGCTGAACAGCCAGAAGAGCACAATTGACTCGTTCATTTCAAACGACGATGAAAGAATCGAGCATCTTGCTAAAGAAGTGTCTTCCGAGGAAGAGGACATGAAAATCAAGCTTGACATAATTGCAAAGCTTAAAGAAGAACAACAAGAAGCAAAATCTTTCATAGATGCTAAAAAAAATGAGCTTGAAAAAGAAGTGTTGAATCTTTCAAAAAAGGAAAGTGAAAGGGATTCCCTCAACCAAGACATCAAAATAACAGGCGAAAATTTAAGCAGCGCCAGGTCAAAAATGAACATACTTTCAAACATGGAAGCTTATTACGACGGATACTACAAAAGCATCAAGACCGTAATGAACAACAAGGACAAGGAACCTGTGTTGAAATCCATACTTGGAACAGTGGCAGACATTATTAAGACTGAAAAGGAATATGAAACTGCAGTAGAAATAGCCCTTGGCTCTGCAATTCAGAATATAATCGTAAAAACAGAGCAGGAAGCAGGAAACATAATTGATTATCTTAAAAGGAACAAGGTGGGAAGAGTAACATTTCTGCCCATAAACATGCTTCAGGAAAGAGGATTGTCTGCAAAAGAGCAGGAAGTTCTAAGGGATAAAAGCGTAATAAACACTGCAGACATGCTTGTAAATACAAATCCGGAATTTGAAAAAGTCATCAAATTCCTGCTTGGAAGAATTCTTGTTGTGGACAACCTTGACAACGGATTTAAAATTTCAAGGCGTCTTGGAAACTCATTAAAAATTGTAACACTTGCAGGAGATGTAATCAATGCAGGGGGCTCCGTAACAGGAGGACACATAAGCAGCAACCAGAACCTTCTTGGAAGAAAAAGAGAAATTGAAGAATTAAAGGAAGCTGCAGAAAAATTCACTGCCCAATTAAATGATAAGAATGAAAAATTAAACAATGCAATAAAAGCAATCAAAACAATAGGCGAAGAAATCAATGAAATCAAGACAGATATAAGCAACAAGACTAATTTAATAGGAATGAATGCTTCAAAAATCAACATGCTTCAGGAACAGGCGGACAAGACTGCTTCGGCAATAAAAAAATACACCGAAGAAATGAATTATATTCAGGAAGAAAGAACAAAATACAAAAATGACCTCCGCAGCATATTTTCACAGACTGAAGAATTGAAAAGACAAATTGAAGAAAAAGAAAAGACCATTGAAGACATATCTGCAGAAAATGAAGGAAACAAAACAAAGTATGAGGAATACAACGCTGTAATCCTTGGGCAGAGAGATCAGGTGGCGGAAATTGTTCAGCAAATCAAGCTGAAGGAAGAAAAAATAAAGAACATACAATCTGAAATCGAAAGAAACAATCTGCTCAAGTCGTCAAAGGATGAAAACTTAAACAGCATATATAATGAAATCCATACTGCTGAAAAAGCAATTGATGAATACAGCAAAAAAGCAGATGCTCTCAAGGAAGAAATAAACAAGCTTAATGAAGTTTTCTCAAGGGACAAGGAAAGTCTTGACATAAACCAAAACGAAATTTATGAATATCAGAACAAAATAAATGAAGCAAACAAGACAATCACGGAAATTCTTGACGATGAAAACAAGATGAACGTGAAAATTGAAAGAGAAATTTCAAAGGTTGAAGAAATATCCTCGAAACTTTGGGAAGACTATGAATTAAACTACGCCATGGCTTTAAAGTACAAGGACGACACCATAAGCCAGTCAAGGCTCTACAGTGAAGTAAATGCTTGCAAGAAGGCAATAAAGGACCTTGGAAACATAAACATTGATGCAATTGAAGAATATGAAGAAGTCAAGGAAAGATACGACTTCCTTAAAAAGCAGCAGAAGGACCTTGTAGATGCAAGAGAACAATTAAATGACGTAATAAAGGAACTTGAAATACAAATGCGCGATAAGTTCGTTGAAGAATTTGCAAGCATAAGGGTTAAGTTCAATGAAGTGTTCAAGAAACTTTTCAACGGCGGAAACGGAGATGTGTATCTTGAGGACGAAGACGATGCCCTCAACAGCAACATTGAAATAACTGTCCAGCCGCCCGGAAAAAAACTCAGCAAAATAACGCTTTTATCTGGAGGAGAAAAGGCGCTAACGGCAATTGCACTTTTGTTTGCAATTTTAAAGACAAAACCAACACCTTTCTGCATTCTTGACGAAATTGAAGCAGCATTGGATGATGTAAACATAAACAGGTTCTC
>NZ_JAJUJR010000378.1 GCF_029265225.1 Sedimentibacter sp. | reverse complement strand
GCTCCCGTGAACGCACCTTCCTCATAACCGAACAGCTCGCTTTCAATTAGGTTCTCCGGAATTGCAGCACAGTTGAAGGCAATGAACGGCTTGTTTTTTCTGTTGCTGCTTTCATGAATGGCTCTGGCAAAGAGTTCCTTGCCTGTACCGCTTTCCCCGAGTATGAGTATGGTGGAGTTGCTGTTTGCAACCATCTTGGCTTTTTCCTTCACCTTAACTATTTCTTCGCTGTTTCCTATTATGTCATCAAAGGATGTGGTCACATTGCTCAATGACATTTCATTTATGACTTTGTACACATCGTCCATTTTCTTTAAAGTCAAAATGGAGCCTGCACTTTTTTCCCCAAGCTGCACGGTCTTGCCTGAAATAAGCGCATGCAGGTCATTGTTGTTCTTATTTATTGATATTTCAATGTTGCTGAATTGTTTATTTTCTTTTACCAGCTTCTTTACATATGATTGAGGCAAGACGTCATAAATTCTTTTTTTCTTGGATTCTTCAGTGGTTAACCCCAATGCATCGTTTATGACGGAGTTGGTGTACACAATGTAGCCGTTTTCATCTGCTGCAATGACACCTTCATCAATTGAGTCCATTATGGACAAAAGCTGATTCTTGATAACTTCAAGCTTGTTGGAAGCTTCTTTTTCCATGAGCTTGCTTACTATGAGATTACCCATTCTGTCCAGAAATTCTATGAGATTTTGCTGGTTTTCAAGCAGGGTTTTCTTGTACTCTTCTGAAATGGCAATAAGTCCTATGGCTCCTATTGTTTGATCGTTGTATTTTATGGGATTGCATATCATGGCCTTAAGCTTGCATTTTCCTTTTTCATCACATACAATGCAGTTTTCGCTTTCTTCCATGCCTGAAATTACAACGGGTTTGCCAGACTTGACAACTTTACCCAGCACATAGGTATCTTTGATGATTTTAACTTCCTCATCAAAGTGTTTTTTTGTATCTCCTATTTTTTTGAACTCATTGTCGGAGATTATAACGTCCATATTCAAGACACTTGCAATTGCTTCAGAAATTTTTTGTACTTCTTGACGAATATCAGATAATTTCAAAATTTGTATTATCCTTTCCTTATTATATAGCAAAAATAAAATATACATCATTATATCATTTGATATAAATTCGTCAATGATTTTAATCATCATTCATTCAGCAAAAATTTTATTGGCATGAATTTTGCTTGATGTATTATCAAAATTTATTTTACGGAAGGTGTAAACATGTTTGAAAATTTTATTGATATTTTAAAAGAAGAACTGGTGCCTGCCCTTGGCTGCACAGAACCTATTGCAATTGCATATGCAGCAGCCAAAGCAAGAGAAGTGCTCGGTGAATTTCCGGAAAAAATAACTGTGGAATGCAGCGGTAACATTATTAAAAACGTAAAGGGAGTAACAGTACCCACAACTAATAATTTAAAGGGAATTGACATAAGTGCCATATTAGGAGTAGTTGGAGGCAATGCTTCAAAAAAACTTGAAGTGCTTTCAGAAGTAAAGACTGAAGATATTGAGAAAACAAAGGAGTTATCAAAATCTGGCATATGTGAAGTAAAACACATCAAAAATGTTGAAAACCTGTATATCAATGTAATACTTAAGGGAAAGGAGCATGATTCATCAGTCACCATTTCAAACGGACACACAAACATTGTAAAAATCATGAAGGATGGCATGATTCTCCTTGAAAACAATGACAGCGTGGTTCAGGAATCAAAAATTGACAAATCAAATCTAAACATAAAAAACATCTACGATTTTGCTGAAACGGTAGATGTAAATCTTCTGAAGGATGTTCTTGACAAGCAAATTGAATATAACACAAGAATTTCAGAGGAGGGACTGAAGAACAAGTATGGAGCTAATGTTGGAGAATCTCTGCTCAAATATTACGGCAGTGATGTCAAGGTCCTTGCAAAGGCTCATGCAGCAGCAGGCTCCGACGCCAGAATGAGCGGCTGCACCCTTCCTGTTGTCATTAACTCGGGCAGCGGAAACCAGGGTATAACTGTTTCTATTCCTATAATCGTGTATGCTAAGCATTTGAACGTAGGAATGGAAAAACTGTACAGAGCATTGACACTGAGCAACCTCATTGCAATTCACCAGAAAAAAGGTCTGGGAAAACTGTCAGCTTACTGCGGCGCCGTAAGTGCAGCATGCGGAGCAGGAGCCGGCATAGCATACCTTCACGGTGAATCCTTTGAAATAATAACAAGAACCATCACCAACACCATTGCCAATGTTTCAGGAATTGTATGTGACGGAGCAAAACCTTCATGTGCTGCAAAAATAGCTTCTTCCGTTGATGCTGCCATAATGGGATACCACATGGCAATAAACGGCAACACATTTGCATGCGGCGAAGGTCTTGTAAAGGAAGACATTGAAGAAACAATCGACAGCATATGTAAAATGGGCAAGGATGGAATG
>NZ_JAJUJR010000066.1 GCF_029265225.1 Sedimentibacter sp. | reverse complement strand
TTTTATATTGCAGCTTAAAAAATACGGACTTAAAACAACTGAATATTTCTTCATAGTTGTGTGGATAGCAGCCCTGTTAGCAGCTTTGCTTTTAATTTTAAAAAAATCAAATGCCCATCACGGTATTGTTGCTGTCGTATGTTCACTGGCTGTAATAACAGTCCTTCCTTTTGTGGGATACAATGAGCTTCCGGTCAATGCCCAGATAAGCAGGCTTGAAAATCTACTTGAAAGCCAGGGCATGCTTGAAGACGGAAAGCTGATTCCGGCAGCAGCTGAACCGGAAAAAAATGTGAGGGAATCAATAACTGATGCTGTAAGCTACCTTGCAGGACATAATGAAGCAAGACTGCCATCATGGTTTGAAAGAGAACTTCAAAACAGCAATACATTCAAGACAAAAATGGGATTTGAGCAAGTCTGGCCTGAGCCTGATGATTATTATGAAGGATCTCCCGGCTTTTATATGAGCAGTTCCCTGTATCTTAAGCAGATGGCTGTTGACGTAAGCAACTACACCTGGGCTGTAAGATTCCAGGATTATTACGAAAAAACCCAGGATGGAGGAATAACAGTAGAAGGGAAAAAAGGAACATACGATATTTATTGGACCTATACTCCTCCCGACAATTTGCCGAATTTAAAAATAATGCTTGATGGCAGAACGATTGTAGAAGATGACATGAATGCATATATTGACAGGATTACCGAAAAATATCCTCCGGGCAATGTGGAATCTTCGCAGCAGGCATCACTTGAAGACATGAGCTTTAAGTATGAAACACCAGAAGTTGAGGTAATGCTTGTTTTCAGTGACCTGAGCATTTCTCTGGATACACGTGAAGATAAAATAAGCTACTGGGTTAATCCGGATGCATTATATATGAAAGAAATACAATAAAAATAAAGAAGGCGTTAAATGCCTTCTTTTTGATGTACACTTTGTTTGAATTTATTAAATTTCAAATCCTGCAATTCCGATTGCTCCAGGGCCGCTGTGCGTGGAAATTACACATCCTGTCTGAATCCATTCAATATTATTGAAATTTTTTTCCTTTACAATCTCTTCCATTCGCACTTTTGTTTCTTCATCAAGACCAAGAGAATACAACAGAAAAATCCTTTCCTTTTCAAGGTTGCAGCTGTCGATGAATTCGGTTATGTAATCTTCCGCTACGCGTTTCATTTTGCCGCGGAATTTTTTTGTTGATACCAATTTGCCTTCTATAATTTCAATAAGCGGCTTAAGCTGAAGCAGGGATGCTCCAAGATAGGCTGCATTTGATACACGTCCTCCGGCCTTCAGGTATTCAAGATTTCCGGGAATAAAGGATGCACGTGCTCTTGAGACAATCGCTCTTATTTCATCAAGCAGTTTTTCCGGTTCGTCATAAATGTTTTTTTCTGCCAGCTCTGCTGATTTTATGATGATTGCAGCTTCACCGCCTGATACGTTCAGGGAGTCAATCAGATAAATGTTATCAAATTCCTTTATGGCGATTGCAGCATTCTGATAGGTGCTTGAAGCCTTTGAGGAATATGCAATGTGAATGATTGTGCAGCCTGGATTTTCTTCGTTTATTTTGCGGAAGAAACTCACGTATTCATTTGGATTTGTTGACGATGTGGATGGTATCTTTTTTGTTCTCTGGTAATAATCGTAAACCATTGTTACTGGTATTGACCCATCGGGATAATTTTTTTCGTCCATTATCACATGCATGGGAACAACCTGAATATTGTGCTTCTTAATGAGGTGAGACGGAAGATCAGATCCGCTTTCGGTTGAAATTATAATTTTTCTCAATGATATTCTCCATTCATCAATATTGATCTTAGCAATTAACTATAACATATAAAAGTGTGTATTCCAAATATTATTTTTTTGCTGTATTTCATATATTATAGAATTTATTTACTTTAAAGTCTGCAATTATTTTTTCAAAATATTCACGAATATGTTATAATAAGCATAAAAAAGCAGGAGGTTATTATGATTAATATAGGTGATGCTGCTCCTGAAGTCAGTTTGAAGATAAACGGAAAAACAATGAAATTATCTGATTTGAGAGGTAAAAATACAGTGCTTTACTTTTACCCCAAGGACATGACTTCAGGCTGAACAAATGAAGCCGTTGATTTCAACGAACGTCTGGATGACTTTGAAAAACTTGATGCTGTTGTTGTGGGAGTGAGCAAGGACAATATGGAAAGTCATCAAAAATTTACTGAAAAAAACAATCTGAAATTTGATATTGTCAGCGATGTTGATTTGGAAGTTATAAAGGCCTTTGATGTGTGGAAGGAAAAAAACATGTACGGCAAAAAAACCATGGGTGTTGAGAGAACAACCTTCATAGTGGATAAACAAGGAATAGTAAGAAAAATTTATCCCAAGGTAAAAGTGAACGGTCATGCAGAAAAGGTTCTGGAAGACATAAAGGAATTGTTAAAATAAAAGAATAATATGGGGGGCTTATGGATAAACAAAGCATTATCAGCATTGCTAATGAATATGTTATTGAATCAGAATACAACTGCCTGTCTTTGGAAAATGCAATATCAAAGGAACTTGCAGGAATTAAAATATTTGAAGAACCTATTTTTGCATTTGGTTCTGCAGATGACGAATTGTTCAAACTGCTTAAAAATCCTTCGGCAATAGGGGAAGAATTCATGCTCCCAAAGGAATGGCTGTCTTCTGCCAATACTGTTATATGCTATTTTCTGCCCTTTTCAGATGATATAACTGAAAAAAACAAACAAGACAAGATGTGGCCTTCAGACGGATGGCTTCACGGACGCATTGAAGGACAGTTTTTTGTCAACAATCTAAGCATGCATTTATGCAATACTCTTAAGGATGAAGGGTATGAAGCAGTTGTTCCGGTATTGGATAAAAGATTTGGCTCAGCCAGACCATTTATGAGCAACTGGTCTGAAAGACATGCAGCCTTTATATGCGGCCTTGGCACTTTCGGTTTATCCAAAGGCCTTATAACGGAAAAAGGAATGGCAGGAAGATTTGGCAGCATTGTTACCAGCATGGTGCTGGAACCTGATGTAAGGAAGTACCAGGATATTTATGAATACTGTACCATGTGCGGAGCATGCGCACGAAGATGTCCGGTAAACGCCATTTCAGTGGAGAGCGGAAAGAATCACAGGAAATGTTCGGATTTTCTTGATATAACAAAAGAAAAATACAAACCAAGATATGGCTGCGGAAAATGCCAGGTGGCTGTGCCCTGTTCAAGGAAAATTCCTCCACGAAAGGGTAAATAATTTGTAAAGATGATAAATCAAAAAATAAATCAATAAAAGAAGAGCTTGACGCAATAAAAATGCCGCATTATGCGGCATTTTTTATATACTAGGAAAGTTCTCTTTCCTAGTATATAAAAAACGGGGATTGCAAAGGGCGGGACGCCCTTGCCGTCAAGGGGGGTGCTCAGTAAAAAATACGTTAGTATTTTTTGCGCCGAAGGGGGACAGAGGTCCCCCTAGCGGAGTTGCGGAGCAACTTTTTAGTATCTTCCGATTGGCGGTTTAACAGAGTCGGGAAGAGGACAGCTGTAAGAGCCTCCATTTTGCTTCAGAACTATATTTTTTGCTTCTTCTATGACATCAGGCATGTTCATGGTCCTTATGGCTGCTAATGCCATTGCCTTGGCAGCAGTTATGAGTCCCTTGTCTGATATGCTGCTGTTTGACTGGCCTGTCATTTGCCATGTGTGTCCGACATTTCCAACGCATGCTGTTGCAATTTGGAAGTTGAGAGTTGGTACGGCATAGCATACGTCTCCCACATCTGTGGAGCCGGTGCTGTATTTTTTGTTCTTCTCATCATATGGATGAATGATGCTGTCAAGCGGTTTTGCTAAAACTTCTTCCAATTTGTCCTCGCCGTATATTTCAGCAATCTCTTCCTTGATATTATCCAGTGTGTTCTGGTTGTATGATGAAAGGTACATTTTTGCAAGAGCATAATCTTCGTCATCCCACTGGGGAGCGCCTATTTCCTGAAGGCATTCATCTGCAACTTTTGCAAGGGCACTGTTTGTTATGTAATCTGAAAATGCCATTGTAATTTCATGGTTCATTGTTGTTCCTGTCATAAGTGCTGCACCTTTAGCAACATCCACAACACGTTCGAACAGCTCTTTAACCTGTTTCACCTTAGGCGAGCGAACTTCATATTTCACAAGAGCATGGTCCTGAACAACATTTGGAGCAGTTCCTCCTGCATCTGCATAAGCATAATGAACTCGTGCCTGGTCTATGATGTGTTCTCTTAAGTAGTTGACACCAACGCTCATAAGCTCTGCTGCATCAAGGGCGCTTCTTCCTAAATGGGGTGAACCGCCTGCATGAGATGTGAGACCCTTGAATTCAAAATTTGCTCCCATGATTGCAACGGAACGATCGGACTGAACTTCGTTTGTTGTTGCGGGATGCCATGTGTAGACAAAATCAACGCCGTCAAAAAGTCCTGCCCGGGCCATGAACTGTTTTGCTCCTGCACCTTCTTCAGCGGCACAGCCGTAATAAATAACTGTTCCCTTAAGATTATTTTCCTTTAAATATTCCTTTGCTGCAAGAGCAGCACCAAGGGATCCTGCTCCAAGAAGATTGTGTCCGCAGCCGTGTCCCGGAGCCCCTTCCTTTATTGGACATTTATGAGGATTTCCTGCCTCCTGGCTTAAAATGTCAAGAGCGTCATATTCTCCGAGAAATCCGAAAACAGGTGTGCCTGTTCCAAATTCAGCTGTAAAGGCAGTTGGAATTTCTGCAACTCCAAGATTTACCTTAAAGCCTTCCTGCTTAAGCACGTCGCATAGTAGTGAAGCTGATTTTGTTTCAGCATAGGGAAGCTCTGCATAGTTCCATATTTTATGGCTTACATCAATAATCAGTTGCTTTTTTTCATCAATTATTTTTTCAATAAATTCTAAATCAGTCACTTCATCCTCCTCTTAAAGAACCTTGCTTAAAAATTCTATTGTTCTAGGATTTTTTGCATGGTCGAATATATAATCCGGTGTTCCTTGTTCCTGTATGATGCCATCTGCCATGAACAATACGCGGTCGCTCACTTCTCTGGCAAAAGCCATTTCATGAGTTACAATAACAATTGTCATGCCCGAAACTGCCAGATCCTTAATTACATCAAGAACTTCTTTTACCATTTCAGGGTCCAGGGCGCTTGTGGGCTCGTCAAAAAGTACAACGTCAGGCTCCATGGCAAGGGCCCTGACTATGGCAAGCCTTTGTTTTTGTCCGCCGGACAGTTTTGTAGGGTATTCATTCTTTTTATCAAGAAGTCCTACACGGTCCAGAAGTTCGCAGGCTTGTTTTTCTGCTTCAGCAGCTGGAACTTTTTTTTCAAGCATGGGAGCCAGCGTTATGTTTTCAAGCACCGTCAGATGAGGAAAAACATTGAACAGCTGAAAAACCATTCCTATTTTTTGCCTGTGCTTGTCTACATTAACTTTTTTATCAGCAAGGTCCACGCCTTCAAAAAAAACTTTGCCGCCTGTTGGTCTTTCAAGGAGGTTCAGGCAGCGCAAAAATGTGCTTTTGCCGCTTCCTGAAGGGCCTATTATTGACACAACCTCTCCTTCATGAATGCTTTCTGTGATATTTTTAAGAACCTGAAGTTTTCCAAATGATTTACATAGTCCTTCAACCCTTATAAGTTCTTTGTCACTCATTTGCGTTAAGCCTCCTTTCAAACATGGTGAGCCCTTTTGTAAGCACTGTTGTTACCACAAGGTATATGGCTCCTACAATAATCAGCGAAGGAATTGCCAGGAATGTGGCAGACTGAACAGTCTTGTATGCGGTCATAAGTTCCTGCACAAAGAAGACCGATGCCAGTGAAGTCTGCTTGACCATTGAAATATACTCGTTACCTAAGGCAGGAAGTATGTTTTTTACTGCCTGGGGAAGAATTATTTTTCTCATTGTGTTGTAGTTGGAAAGTCCCAGACTCTTTGCTGCTTCTGTCTGGCCCTTGTCAACTGCCTGTATTCCTGCACGGATTACTTCTGCAACATATGAGCTTGCATTTACTATGAGTGCTATTATGATACATGCTGTATCCGAAAGTTCAAAAGGAACAATTTTCGGAAGAAGCAACCAGAAAAAGTAAAGCTGAAGCAGGATTGGAGTACCTCGGAGTATTCCAATGTACAATGTTGTAATCCAGTCCAAAATTTTTATTTTTGACAGCTTCATTATAGCAACTATGGTTCCTATTATTGTGGCAACCAGTACGGTTATTGCCGCCAAAATCAAAGTCCCCAACAAACCGTTGATATACACGTAGTCATATTTAATCCATAAATCTATGATTGTTTGAAACATTTTTCGTCCTCCTTATTGTCATTCCGCTGGATGCTTTAGAGAAGCTGAAAAAATCGAAACGCAATGTTACAGGCCTAGTTCCTTTGAATACTTTGTGTACTCTTCATGCCATTGTTCAAATGTGCCGTCATTTACCACTTCATCTATTATTTCATTGACTTTTTCGGTAAGTTCCTCTTCTCCTAAAGGAATGCCGATTCTTGTTCCGGATGTTTTTTCGTCAACATAAAATTCAAAACTGTCAACAACCATAAGTCCGCTGTCCTTATTTGCTTCAATATAAAGCTGAGCCGTAGGGATGCTTGTGGCACATACATCTGCCTTGCCTTCCTGTACCATTAAAAATCCGTCGGTTGTGGATGAAACGCGTTTGAACTCTTTGTATTTCGGTATTTGTTCATTTACATAAAGCTCCTGAAGCGATCCGCTTTGTGCAACAATAATCTTGTCTGCAATGTCTTCAGCTCCTTTTATGTTTTCTGCATCTTCAGTCCTTATTAGAAGACCGTGGCCGTCTCCGCCTTCAGCGTAATAATATCCTTTAGACATATTCATGGCTTGTGCTCTTGCTGGAGTGTATGACAAAGCTGAAATTGCTAGGTCGTATTTTCCTTCTGTGATACTGCTTAATACTGCTGAAAATTCAAGGGGAACAATGCGAAGCTCAACACCCAGTTCGTCTGCGATGTACTGAGCAAGTTTAATGTCGCTTCCGACATATTGTTCGTTGCCTTTCTTGCTGGGATCGATAAATTCATAGGGAGCAAAATATGGTTCAGTTGCAACTTCAATGTATCCGCGTTCAATAATTGCTTCCAGGCGGTTTTTAGGTTCTGCTGTTTCTTTTGAAGTTTCTTTTGTTGTTTTATCTGCGGAACATCCGCTAATGATTCCAACCATAGTGCTTAGTGCCAATAATAAAGCTAGTAATTTTGTTTTTTTCATGCTGATTCATCCCTTTCAATTTATTGTCGTTAAAAAGATAGTATATTTAATCAATATTTTGTACTGCTGTTGTAAAGAAACAATGCAGCTGTGTGCGCAAAATAAAGACATTATAATTTGGACTTTTTAACGAATCAAAGTTTAATGTACTATTTATACCACAATTCAAATGTGTTAGCAAGAAAATTTATGGGACAAGACTGATTTTAATCGAAATTTTTGCTTGGTTTTCGAGATATTAATTATACAATTATTTTTATAGACATAAAAACATTTTCCTTTTGGAAACTGTCATAGAATTTATGCCCGAAAATAAAAATCATGTCATTGTTATTGCTTTTTTAATTTGATATAATGCTGGTACATACCAATAACGATTGGAAATATTATCATACGGAGGGATTTATGCTTGATTTGTTATTTAAGAGAAGAACAGTAAGAAAATTCAAGGAAGATAAAATAGACAAAGATACAATTGAAAAAATAATTAAGGCAGGACTACTGGCTCCATCTTCAAAGGACAAGAAGCCGGTTGAATTTGTAATTGTCGAAGACAGAGACACAATGATGAGGCTTGGAAAATGCAAGTCAAAAGGTGCTAACGGCCTTGGCACTGCAGCATGTGCCATAGCAGTAATAGCAGACAGCGATCTAAGCGATGTTTGGATTGAAGATGCATCCATAGCATCAATATTGATTCAGCTTGAAGCTGAAGCTCTTGGACTTGGCTCTGTATGGATTCAAATGAGAAAGAGGCAAAGCGATTCTGGAGAATCAGAAACAGAGGTGAGGAAAGTTTTGAACATACCGGAAAATTACGGCGTGCTGAGCATAGTTGCATTGGGATACAAAGATGAAGAAAAACCTCATTATGATGAAAAAAATCTTAACTTGTCGAAAGTACATTTTGAAAAATTTTAATTGAATATGTTCTACATATAAATAGCTGCTGCATATTCTGCAGCAGCTTTTTGCTGATTACATTTTATATTGGTTTACCATTTCATGGAGGGAAAGAGCCTGTGCAGCAAGTTCTTCACTTGCAGCCGCAGTTTCTTCCGATGAAGCTGAATTGGCATTTACAACACTGGATATCTGTTCGATTCCTATATTTATCTGGGAAATTGCCTCCCTTTGTTTCTGAGCTGCTTCGGCTATTTCATTTATTATTTTGTTTACCTCGTTTGTCTTTGTTACTACATTGTACAGTGCATGCTCGGTTTCTGCGGCAATTTTGCTTCCCTTGTCCACAGCGGTGATTGAGTTTTCTATTAATACGGCAGTGCTTTTTGCAGCTTCCGCACTTTTATTAGCCAGGTTTCTTACCTCATCTGCAACTACGGCAAAACCCTTTCCGTGAACACCTGCCCTGGCAGCTTCAACAGCAGCGTTCAAGGCAAGTATGTTTGTCTGGAATGCTATGTCGTCGATGGTTTTTATTATTTTTCCTATTTCTTTTGAAATAGAATTTATGTTATCCATTGCCTTGACCATTTCATTCATATGATTGCTGCTTGATCTTACTTCTTTGTCAGCTTCTGTTGAAAGAGAATTTGCAGCATCTGCGCTGGCTGCATTTTCGCTTATTTGTATTGCAATGTTTTCAATTGTTGAAGAAAGTTCTTCCGTAGCACTTGCTTGTTCCGTAGATCCCTGTGCAAGTGACTGTGAGGCAGCTGATACATGTGATGAACCGCTTTCTATGCCGTCCGCCATGACTTTAATTTCCTTAAGAATTTTTCCAAGTTCAGAGAACAGGTTTTCTACAATATCCATGATGTCCCTGTAGATTCCATGGTGTTTCGTTTTGTCTGCAGACATGGTCAGGTCACGGTTAATGAGTGCATTGTGGAACATGCTTATATCGCTTGACATCAACTGAACAGAGTTTACTGCACCTTCCATGGAGCGGGCAAGCATTCCTATTTCATCATTGCTTGTGATTTCATTGATGCTTGATATTACTTCATTGTTTACTTCTCCGGTTTCAATTGCCCTTGCTGCATTAACAACCTTTTCTATTGGATTCTTCAGGCCCTTTTTAAGCACCGCAGCTATTATGGTTATATCAAGTATTATTGATATTATTGCTATGATAGAAATAATAATTATGTTTTTGAAAAATATCTTTTCAATTTCTGTATGATCCATTCCTGAATACAATACTCCTGTAACGGTCTTTCCGTCACCGGACATTATAGGATAGTATGCGGTGATGAAATTTTTGCCGAAAAGTTTTGCCTTTCCTGTGTATTCCTGCTTTTCATTGATGACAATATTTGCAATTTTTGGATCAAGTGTGGTTCCCACAACTCTTTTGCCGTCTGTGACTATTGTAGTGTTGATTCTTGTGTCTCCTGAAAATATTGTGAATTCATCGCCGGTCATTTCCTTTAAATGATCAACAAATTCTGTGTTGGCAAGATCATAGGATGTATAGACAGTACCTATGACTGCGCCGTTGTTGAATATTGGACTTGAAGCATTTACTGCATACAC
>NZ_JAJUJR010000366.1 GCF_029265225.1 Sedimentibacter sp. | reverse complement strand
AGGATTATCATAGTTTAAGGGCTTTATACATACATATTGTCTTTATCTGTGTGTCATCATCAAGCCTAATAAACCAAATTTCCTAAAAACCGTAGTTGGCTGTAACCATTGAAACAACTTGCTCGAGACTACTCTTCGTCCTCTTCTTCCGGTTCATCCCAGTTGTGGTACACTTCCTGGACGTCGTCGCAGTCGTCAAGAGCTTCTATTAGTCTTTCAAGATATTTAACATTTTCTTCATCTTCAACTTTTACTGTAGTTGCAGGGATGTACATGATGTCACCCTTTATGTTTTCATATCCTGCTTCTTTCAAGCTGTGCAGTACTTTGATGAAGTCTTCAGGTGTTGTTGTAATTTCATAGCTGTCGTCTTGTGTTTCAAAGTCTTCAGCTCCTGCATCCAGTGCTTGCATCATGAGAGCTTCTTCATCTATAGAGTTGCTCAGCTCAATTTCAATTATGCCTTTTCTGCTGAAAAGATAACCTACGCAGCCTGTTGTTCCAAGGTTTCCGTTGTTCTTGGAAAAATAATGTCTTACATCTGCTGCTGTTCTGTTTTTATTGTCTGTGAGGCATTGAACCATGAATGCTGTACCGCTTGGTCCATAGCCTTCGTATGTGATTGTTTCAAAGTTTTCGCCTGATGCGGCAGCCAAACCTGTTTTTATTGCTCTGTCTATATTGTCATTAGGCATGTTTTGTGATTTAGCTTTTTCTATTGCAGTTGCTAATGATGAATTATAGTTCGGATCAGGCCCCCCTTCTCTGACAGCTACTGTAATGTATCTTGCCAGCTTAGTAAAAATCTTACCTCTTTGTGCATCTGCCTTACCTTTTTTATTTTTTATAGTTTTCCATTTTGAATGACCTGACATATTTCCTCCTTACTATCTTGCTCATTTAATATAACATCGTATTTTACCATACTATTTTTAATAATTCAAATATTTTAGAAAAATTTATTTACTCTATTATTTTTCCGTCCCTGACAGAATAATAACCAGCCTGTCCAACAGTTATTTCAGTCTGTCCGCTTGTAATTTCCATTACAAGGCCCTTGATTTTATCTGTTTCTCCTTCTTTTACAATAAGGTGAAACTCAACCTGGTCTAAATAAACCTTATCCCTTACAATGAATTCATTTTTCATAAGCTCATTGTCCATTTTCCCAAGGAGTGTGTAATCAATGGAAAAAGAAATCTGGTAGTACAAATTTTTCTCTACGATTATACCGCTTTCAAGTCCTATTTTTGCTCCCTTGGTGTAGGCTCTTGCCAGTCCCCCTGCACCAAGGAGCACTCCTCCGAAATATCTTGTTACAACAACCACTACATTTCTAAGATTTTCCTGCATTATAACGTTAAGAACAGGCATGCCGGCAGTTCCGGACGGCTCCTTGTCATCCGAATACCTTTGAATGTTTGAATTTTCCCCTATTACATAGGCATAAACATTGTGTGTTGCATCCTTGAATTCTTTTCTTATTTTTTCAATGAATTCAAGGGCTTCTTCTTCGTTTGCAACAGGAGATGCTGAACCTATGAATTTTGATTTGTTTATGATTATTTCATCTCGTCCTTCTTTATGGATAGATTTATGATCACTCATTCTTGACACCCGTTATGTATTTCATAAACTGTTCTTTTTCATTGTCATACAACACTGCTTCAAGGGTTACTCCTTCTCCGCCGAATTCAACATTGTCAGTCTTTCTGTTCTCATAAAGCCAGTAATAATTTTTCAAGTCGCTGTTTGGAATCATCAACAGGTATGTGCTGCTGCTTCCGTTTATTTTATAGTCAACAGTTGCAAGAAGCATATCAATATTGAATCCTGTCTTTGCCGAGATATACAATATGTCGTTTGTTGAAACAGTTGTTATTTTGTCGCTTAATATTTTATCCACCTTGTTGTACACTGTTAAAACAGGAATTTCCTTGTCGGTGATTTTTTCCACAAGTTTTGTTGTAGTTTCTTTATGCAGCTGCAGGTTTTCATCGTTTATGTCTATGAGGTGAATTATCAGGTCTGCATACTTGATTTCTTCAAGAGTTCCCTTGAACGCTTCAACAATCTGGGTGGGGAGTTTCTTGATGAATCCAACCGTGTCTGAAAATACTGCCTTCTTGCCTCCAGGAAGCGTCACTCTTCTCAGTTCCGTGTCAAGTGTTGCAAAAAGCATATCCTGTGCAAATACTTTTTTATGTTCTGCATCATCCTTTTCACCATACTCGCTGTCCATGAGCGCATTCAGCAGTGTTGATTTTCCTGCGTTTGTGTAGCCTACTATTGATATTATGGGAACCTGATCCTTCATTCTCTTCTTGCGTTTTGTTTCTCTGACTTTTCCAAGGTCTTCAAGCTGATTTTGAATGTCGTTAATTTTTTCCTTTATGCGTCTTCTGTCAAGTTCAAGCTTTTGTTCTCCGGGACCTCTTGTTCCTATTCCCCCTCCTGTCCTTGACAGGTTGTTGTTAAGGCCTATGAGCCTTGGAAGGCTGTATTTTAACTGGGCCAGCTCAACCTGAAGCTGTCCTTCCT
>NZ_JAJUJR010000043.1 GCF_029265225.1 Sedimentibacter sp. | reverse complement strand
TGTTTGTCCATGTTTGTCAAGAACTTTTTTAACTTTCTTTTTTCTTGCTCACTGTCGTTTGCGAAAGCTTGATTATCTTATCAAATTTTTTTGTCCGTGTGAACTGTTATTTTTTTCTTTTTCATCTGCTCTTTAGAGACAGGTGTGAAAAACTGTGTCAACACATTAACTTGATTATTCTATTCGCCTGCCCCTAGAGACAGCTTTGCTAGTGTACCAAAATCATTCTTCATTGTCAACTGTTTTTTCAATTTATATTGCCCTGGTTATACAAGTTCTGCAGCTTTATGCTTAAATTCCAACATTTCTGAATTGTATTTTTTATTTAAAAAGCAGCTTTTTAATCAAAGCTGCTATGTATTATCCAATTAAAATGAAGTAACCAATAACCAGTATCCCTAAAACAATACGGTACCAGCCGAATGCCTTAAAGTCGTTATTTTTAATATAAACCATGAGGAACCTGATTGCAATAACAGAAACTGCAAATGCAACAATCATTCCTGTCACTAGTACAGCTATTTCTGTTCCTGTAAAACTTAAGCCGAATTTAACCAGTTTTAATGCGCTTGCACCGAACATTACAGGAATTGAAAGAAAAAACGAATATTCTGCTGCAACATATCTCGATGTTCCGAGAATGATTGCTCCAAGAATTGTTGCTCCGGAACGTGAAGTTCCCGGAATCAATGAAAGCACCTGGAACATTCCTATTAAAAATGCAGTCCTGTATGACAATTCGCTGAAACTGTTTATGCTTGCCTTCTTCCTTTTATTGCGGTTTTCAATGACAATAAACAAAACGCCATAAACAATAAGCATTATTGAAACAGTCATATAATTATAGAAGTGTTCATCCAGCCAGTCATCAAACAATATACCCAGCACCGCAGCCGGCACAACTCCCACAATTACCTTGTACCATATTCTCATTGTATTTACTTTTTCCTGTCTGGATTTCCATGAAGAAAAAGGATTGAGCTTATTAAAATACAGAAGAACCACTGCCAATATGGCGCCTAACTGTATTACAACAAAAAACATTTCTTTAAATGCTTCTGAAGCATTTAATTGAATGAATTCCTCAACCAATATCATGTGGCCGGTGCTGCTTATGGGCAGCCATTCTGTTATACCTTCCACAACCCCCAGCAAAAAAGCTTTAAACAATTCAATATACATTAAAATACCTCCAAATATAATTTCATTCCCAATACATGCAATAAACATTATACCATCAGTTTAGTCTGCTTAACAGAGGAAATATAAAATCGAACCAAATCTTTTAATCGACATATATTGAATGTGTAATAATATATTCACAGGAGGGAGACCATATGGCTACAAGACCACCAATACTGCGGGCAGGAGATACTGTGGGGATAGTAACCCTCGGGAGTCCGCGGGACGCTGAAACCATAAATTCAAGAATAAAAACTCTTGAAAACATGGGGTTTAGTGTTGTAGTAGGCAAATATGTCTATTCGTGGGAAGGAGGATATGTTGCAGCTACAGCTGAACAGCGTGCTTCTGACCTAATGAGCATGTTTGAAAATCCGCAAGTGAAAGCCATAATACCTTCAAGAGGTGGTGTTGGTGTTGCAGACATTATTCCATACCTTGATTTTTCAGTAATTTCACAAAATCCGAAAATCCTGACAGGATACAGCGATATTACAATATTGCTTAACGTTTTGTACACCCTGGCAGATTTAATAACTTTTCACAGTCTTCTGCTCATTGACTTCAGAAGCACAACACCGGCTTACAACTTCAATCAGTTTTTCACTGCCACTTCGACAATAACTTCCCCAAGACAGCTTGATAATCCTCCTGGAATGCCTCAGGTAAGCAGAGTTCCCGGGAATGTTACAGGAACAATTGTAGGAGGAAATCTCACTTCATTTGTGGATACACTTGGAACACCCTACGAAGTTGATACCAGGAATAGGATACTTTTCATCGAAGAAACTCATGAGCCAATTAATACAGTGTACAGATATATTACACATCTCATAGCAGCAGGAAAATTTGAGGATTGCGCCGGCATCATCATGGGTGAGTGTACAGGATGTGAAATTGCCTACGGCAGGACATATGAAAATTTAATAAATGATGTTATGGTTCCGCTGGGCAAACCATTAATGACAAATCTTGCTTCCGGCCACGGTCCATACAAGATGGCAATCCCCATTGGAGCAGTTGCAAATTTAGATACTTACAACAATACTCTTACAGTTATGGAACCTACTGTGAGCTTGTAAAAAACAAAGTACCCGCAATTAGAATGTTGCGGGTACTTTGTTCATCTTTAATTAATTAATTATTATCCTTCAAGATTTCCAAGCTTGAATCTTCCAATCAAACTTTTCATCATCTGAGCCTGTCCGGAAAGTTCTTCGCTTGCTGCGGCGCTTTCTTCCGATGTTGCAGAGTTTGTCTGAACAACATTTGCAATTTGCTCAATTCCCACTGTTATCTGGTTGATGGCACTTGCCTGATCCTTGGATGCCTGTGAAATCTTGTAAACAATGTCGGTAACTGCTTTTGCACTTTCCACAACATGTACAAGGGACTTGGCTGTTTCATTGGCTATTCTTGTTCCGTTTTCAACCTGCCTCATGGAATTTTCAATTAAATCTGTAGTGTTTTTTGCAGCTTCTGCAGATTTGCTTGCCAGATTTCTAACTTCATCAGCCACAACTGCAAATCCCTTTCCTGCAGCCCCTGCCCTTGCAGCTTCAACGGCAGCATTAAGTGCAAGAATATTAGTCTGGAATGCAATGTCTTCAATGGCCTTGATTATTTTTCCTATCTGGCTGGATGAATCGCTTATCTGGAACATAGCTTTAACCATTTCTTCCATATATTTGTTGCTTACTTCTATTTCTTCCCTTACATTAGTGACATTCTCGTTTGCCTGTTCGGCATTTTCAGCATTTTTTCCTACATTTTCAGAAATATCCTGTATTGTTGCAGACAATTCTTCAACTGAACTTGCCTGTTCGGCAGTTCCCTGGGCCAAAGCCTGAGCGCCTCCAGACACCTCGTCTGAACCGCTTGCTACCTGCTCAGCGGCCTGATTGATATCCATGAGCACTGAATTAAGCGACTTAGTTATGGATGTTAATGACTCTTTTATAGGAGCAAAATCTCCTTCAAATTCTCCCTGAACCTGGACGAGCATATTCCCTTCTGATACCTCCTGCAGTGTATTGGTAATATCCGAAATATATCCTCGAAGTGAATTGACAGTCTTACCAAGAGATGCTGCAAGTATGCCTGTTTCATCTTTTGACTTGACGTCAGCCACAGGTGAATGAATGTCTCCTTCTGACAGCTGTTCAAGTCTTCTACAGACAAGTGATATTGGATTTGCAATAGACCTGGCAATTGCCATAGTCATTATTATTCCAAGGACTATGCATGCAGCTGAAGAAACACCAAGCCCGATTATTGTAACCCATATTGAGGAAGTCATTTCTTTTATGGGAGCAACAACACCATAAGACCATCCGTCTGTATTTGGTATGGGAGCATAAAAGCAAATTCTGTCGCCTGAATCATATGCATAGACCTCAACTCCGCTCTTGCCTGCTACCATATTTGTATAAACAACCGCAGCAGAAGCGTAGGCTTTGTCGGTCTTTGCTTTTTCAATGAAGTTTGCTCTGCTCTCAATCAGTTCAGGTCTTTTGTTTGCTATCATTGTTCCTGTGTTGTCTATTATAAAAACATTTCCTGTTTCCCCAACAACTATATTCTTAATAATGCTGCTGTAAGCATGAGGGTCAAGTGTTGCTATGACTACTCCCTTAAAGTTGTTAACATTTGAAACAGGTGCAGACAACACAATGCTCAGTTCATTGTTGGCATCATATGTAGTAGAAGAAATATACGTCTCACCAGACATTGCTTTGTTGAAATATTCCTGGTCAGCTACATTTTTACCCACAAAGTCAGCATTGCTGGTTATGATTGTCCCTGTGCTGTCTGCAATGCTCAGTGATTTGTAGTTTTCATCTTCTGTAATGAACTTAAGGACTTCTGCAAGTTCTGCCTGATCTGCATCTGCTTTTCCAATCAAATCCAATTTTGCGGCACTTTCTACTCCATGTTTGATGTTATGAAGTGAACTGGTGATACCCACTTCCACGGTCTGTCCAATAGACTTAAGGTCTTTTTCAACATTATGGGTAAGACCCTTGTAGCTTGCCAGAATACCGATAACCAGGTTCAGTACTGCTGTCAGAAATACTATTGCTGTTGTTGTTACTATCAGTTTTGATTTTAAAGATTTAAATTTGTTCATAAATTTTTCCTTTCTCCTGCTAGAATATTACTTCCTGTATTTTCATGGTTATCGTCATAAACTGGAAATAGTTTAATAGCATTTTTTTACAGATAAAGAAACTGATAAAAGGCTTAACCAATTAAAATATGAGCATTGTGACTATTAACAGCACAATGCTCACTAATTTATTTTAATAAAATTATTTTAAACTTCAGCTTTGACTAAGACGCATCTACTAAAGATAACTGTCTATGCTGAAAATTGAAAACCTCTTAACCATTTATCCAGTTCTCTTTCCCTGCCTTCATCATCAGAAAATTCTTTGCAGCCTGCAATTTGCCCATCCCTTATGTAAAGTACCTTTTTTGCTCTGGATGCAACCCGTGGATCATGAGTGACCGTCATGATGGTCATTCCTTCATTGTTCAAATCTTCAAGAATAGATAAAACCTGATCCGTGGCGGAAGAATTAAGTGCGCCTGTTGGTTCATCGAGAAACAATATTTCAGGTTTATTGATCATTGCTCGGCAAATTGAAGCACGCTGCAATTGTCCACCTGAAACTTCCCTGATGTCACGATTTTCAATTCCTTCTATTTCCATTCTCTTCATCAATTCCGATGCTCGTTTTCTGATCTTATCAGCAGACTCTTTTTTAGCTACAAGACCCGGCAAAGTAATATTGTCAAATATTGAAAGGTTCTTCAACATCTGAGCATTCTGAAATACAAATCCCATTTTGTTCAGGCGAAAAAGAGATAATTCACCCTCCTGCATGTGAGAAATGTCTGTTCCTTCAAACAGCACTCTTCCGTCACTTATGCCGTCCATTCCGCTTATGCTGTAAAGAAGTGTTGACTTACCTGATCCGGAAGGTCCCATTATTGCTGTGAAATCTCCTTTATTTATTTTAAAAGATATATCATGCAAAACTTCAGTATTTTTAAATGATTTGCTTAAATTTTCAACTTTAATCATGGCTGCTCCTTATTCCATTATTTGATCTCTTATATGATAGTTTTTAACAACTTTTGTTCCAACAGTTACTGTGATTAAGACTAAGACAATCTGTACCGCCGGAGAAATTACATAAGCCCAGAACGGTTCTACCAGCATTGTTATTTTTGATGCGCCCATGGAAGAGAGCATTAACCCGAAAACTGTCTCTCCTAAAGTGTTAGCCAGGATGGTACCGGCAATGATTGCTGCAAATTGAATAACAAGTATCCTTATTCCTAATTGTATTCTTATATCACGGCTGGAAAAACCGATGGCTTTCTTGACTGCTATGGCACTATGTTCTCTTGCTGTAATAAGCTTCAATATCATAACGGTTATAAGCATTATCAACAGTAGTGAAATTGCCGCAGCAGCACCCTCCACCAGTGTCATGTTATCAGCAATTCCTCCTAATGTTTGGGAAACAAATTCCCTGACTGGAGTTATTTTGCTGTCTTGAAGAATTTTTCTAAGTTCATCGGTTTTTTTATCAATTGACACTCCTTCTTCAACATCCAGGTAAACAATATAAACTTCCACATCATTGTCATCAAATGCAGTATCTGCCTTGGCAGTCTTGCCTCCATAAGTTATATCCTGGTAAATGCCAGAAACAGTAAATGAGAGTTCTTTTCCCTTGTATACCACCTTCATTGTATCTCCGACTTTTTTTCCTGATTCGGAAGCTTCAAGATAAGATAAGGCAATTTCATTCATGTTGTAAGGTTCGTTTCCCTCAAGATATTCCAGCGGAAAAACAGATTCATCACCGCTTTGCACCCTTATGTATTCCCATTGACCGTTTGAATTTTCAAACTGCACATAGCCGGTTTTGTAAAGAGCATATTTTTTAATTTCATCGTCATCTTTCAGGTAAGACATGACTGCATCTTTTTGTTCCTTAAGTTTATCACTGTACTGTATGTCAATGCGTATGTCACTTTCACCTACGCCCATATATGATATGAAGGATGGATTTTCAATTGTATTTTTCATGTTCATAGGAAGAAGGATTAAAAATGATGAAAATACAAACACGAAAAAGATTACGGTATATTCCTTCCACTTACATTTTAGTTCACCGAGAGCTACTGTAAGATTTCGATTTTCAAGTGCATAAGGCAGGGTATAATGTCCTTCCTTCTTCGTATTTTCTTCTCCGTGCATGAGTTCCACAACTGTATTTTTGATGTTTCTTTTGATTATTCTTCTGCACCCCAGTATCACAAACAAACAGAGAAGTACAATTCCAAGCATTGGATACACCCATTTCATCCATTCCACAGTGCCATGTCCGCAGTACATGATGACCGATGATGCAAAGAAATCTCCAAATGGAACACATGCCACGAAACCAAACACACCTGCTAAAAGTGAAAGCATTACATATTTCATCTGATACAGCCTTAAAATCTCTTCTTTGGGAAATCCGATTGCTTTCATTTCACCTACTGCAAAATTTTCTTCTGCCATGGTTGCCCTTATAATATATGACAGGCATAAAACTGCAATTATTATTAAAAGAATACTTATTGCTATTATTATTGCTGCAACCAGTCCATAGGAAAGATTGTTCATAACGGAAACGAGTTTCCCTGTAACGGCTACACCGTTAGATGGCATTTCTGCTTCCATATAATCTCGTTCCAAAGTTGCAGAAGATGCCCCATCCTTAAGCAGGAATTCAAGACTGTATTCCCATTCTCCCATGTGACTGCTTATTTCTTTAATATCCTGACTGCTGACCAGGAAACGCTTAGAAGACGTGAGAGCAGCATTCATTGAAGCATCTCTGATAAGTGTTGCTACAACCAGATCCTTGTGATAATCACCTTCATGAAGAGTAATTACATCTCCCTTTTTAATGCCAAGCTCTTCCGCATAATAAACAGGCACTCCTACTTCTCCGTCTTTTACTATTGCTATTTCATTATCCATGTTGAGGAGCAGATCAAATCCTTCATTTTGAACAATAAACCCGTTATCCATAAGGCATCTTTCAAGTGTTTCGCCTTTGTAGACAATATTTGCATTCCTGATATTAAGCATCCTTACTGCCAGAGAATCTTCAATGTAATCATGTTCCTTTACAAAGCTTTCAAACTCTTCCTCGTCAAATTCACCCTTGTGCATCTGCAGGTATTCCGGAGGAATTGCCAGTTCATTAAAGCTGCTGAGTGAAGACATAATTGTACCTGTCACCCTTAAACCTCCTGCCATCAAAAGAGCCGAAAGAAACAAAAATACAGTCAGTGCAGTTGTAACGGCCTTGTTTCTTTTAAAGTCTTTCAAGACAAGTTTTATCAATAATTTCATTTTTGATTATACCCTCCTCCAACGTTTTTACGCTTTTCAGCGTCGAAACAACTATACCAACAGCTGCAAGCGTCAATCCAGCAATAAATATCAAAAGTGCAATTCCTCTTCCGGTTCCTGTACCTATTACATTTCCTATATTGACAGCCAGGGGACTTGTGCCTTTCATAAAAGGTTCAAACACATAATCTGCAAGCACTCCCGACAAAACATATGCAAAAATGTAGCCCATCTGAGAAATAAAGCTTATTAGTCCAAAAGCACGGCCTTGTACTTCATTTGGAAGATTCTTGCGTATTAATACCTCTGCACCTATCTGTACAGAAGGAAGAAATACAAACATCATAAATCCGAAAGCTGCAATCAAAAATAAATTTTCTCTTGCGCCCATCAACGCAAAAAATATGCCGCATCCAAACAATCCCGAAGAAAGCATCTTCACATGGGATTTAATGTTTTTCATCATACTTATTACAATGCTTCCAGCCATCATGCCAAATGCGCTTACTGTAGCAAGCAAACCCAGTTCTGTTTCACCTGCAAAAGCAAGTATTAGCGGTTTACTTAATATCTGTACAAAACCAAGGCAGAACACTGCAATTGACATTATCACAATCATTGCCACAATACCGCTTTTCCCGCTTATTGCAGCAATGCCTTCCTCCATTTCCCTTACAAAACTCAGTGATTCAACATTTTTAAGTTTAACAGCCATGCCTTTTCTCACAAACACAATAACAAACATTGTTGTAAAGAAAGTTAATATGTCTATTATTATAAGAGTGCCCACTGTTGTAATTCTAAGAAGCAGTCCTGCAACAGCCGGAGAAATCAGGAGTTTGGCATTGTAGGCTATTTGCACCATTCCTCCTGCCCTTGCATAATCCTCTTCAGACAGCAAATCTGTTATTGTAGCGTTAAAAGCCGGTTCCATCAGTGCAGAAAAAAGCGAACTGATGCCTACTCCTGCGCAGATTACAACAAGCGAAGGATTTGAACTCATAACAGAGACAAGGCATATGACAAGGCCAAGTCCTGAAAAAAGCTCGCCAAGAATCATCATCATCCTTCTGTCATAGTGATCAGCCAATACTCCCCCAACCGGAGCCAGGACTATCGATGGCAGGAATGCACATATGCTCAGTATGGATGTTGCGGTAACAGACCCAGTCAACTGAAGCACATAAATTGCAAGACCAAAGTCTGTCAATCCGCTGCCTATGCTTGATATGAACTGGCCTGCCACAAGTACTGTAAATTTCTTCATAGACTTATCCCTGCTATTTATTTGTGAATTTTGTATTTCATCATATTGATTCATATTCCCCTCCTACTGCTTAAAGCTTAAATAATTCATTATCGCGCTTATCGACCATCGGTCGATTTATAGTTAAAAAAATTTATTGATACATTTACTGGTTTTGTCCGAACATATTCAGAAAAACATTAAGTTCCCCTTCCTTTGTTCCAAGCATTCTTTCTGCGTTGCATAAAAATGCCTGAATTTTTCTGGGGTAATCCTCCATTTTCCATTCAAAGACATCGCAATCGAACATCATGTGTCCCATCAACAAAATGGATTCAATGCATTCCGTTGGATATTCCATATGGAATATATCACGGTCAATTCCTTCTAAAACCGGATTCTCCAGAACAGGAGTCATTCGCTTTAGCATCGCTCTTAGGTACAGCCGTTCCAGCTTAGTGTTCTCAACCTTATGTATTTCTTCCTTTATCTCGTTTGATCCCTCAAACTCCGGAGCCTGTGACATTATAGCAATCATTATTCTGTTCACCAAAGGAATAGATGTATCCTTCAGAACATTTTCTGCCCTCCTTGCTCCTTCCTCAACGATGTCAAGTATGATTGCCTCCAGCACTTCTTCCTTTGAAGAAAAGTAATAGTAAAATGTACCCTTGGCAATATCTACAATTTTTAAAATGTCGTTGACGGAGGTCTGGTCATAACCTTTTGTGACGAACAATTCCCGTGCTGCCACCAGAATCTCTCTTCTTCGTACTTCGCCTTCTTTGATTGTCTTCATAAGCACTCCATTTCTATCGACCGTCGGTCGATAGATTCATAATATATCTGCTTTATGGAATTGTCAAGCATTATTTAAAATTATTTTTAAATATTTTTAAAACAAAAATGTCATGATTTACATGACATTTAGATTTACAAAGTCCGTCCCATAACGTTAACAAAGTATCTGTGTGTAATATATTATATATCAGAGCCAGGTGTCTTTATTGATGTGTCATATCCCAATTCATAATATTTATTGTTGTTGAACTCAAAGCTTTTTATTACATCGAGTCCAAGCTTGCTTGTGTGGGCATTATAAGACCTGTGATTAATCTTATTTATAAATGTAATCAAAATCGGATACCTTTTATTCATTTGTTTTCTTGAAAACTCAAAAACATTAGGAAGGACTTCAGTTCCGCGATAATCCTTATGGATGCAGATAGGTCCATATTGATAGGAATTTTCCACAGAAAGAACACGACCCAGATACTCTGTATTCGGCAGATCTTTTATCATATGCTGAAAAAGAGGCCATGCTGACCAATATTGCCATGACGCAGCCATAACATAAGCAACTATTTTGTTGCCATCGCATGCAATAGCTACTCCATTTTCCTTTTCAATAAGTTCCTTGAATTGTTCTTTTGAAAACAAAGTGGTGACAAATCCGTCATCCTTGTCCTCGTCACTGATTGTAAGAACGTGATATTTTTGCTGCAGTTCTGAAATACCCGGGATGTCGTTTAATGTAGCATTTCTGTATTCCATTGTAGCCCCCTTAAATTGTATTATTTTTTTACAGCAATTTATTATACCATAATATTCTAAACGATAATACAGCAATCACCTGAAGACATAAAAAAACCGGAAACGCTTATTTATCATCATGTTTCCGGTTTTATTGAACCTTAAAGACTTAATTCTTCTTCAAATTACTGTCTAGCATTTTTCAACCGGTCTTGCTTCTATATACCCTCTGTACCCCATTGGTGCCAGTTGAAATCTCGGCCCTTTTTCAGGAGCCCACTTGTATCCGTACAATTCCGGATTGAATTTATTAATGTGTTCCCACACTTCTCCGATTGCTTCCTCGAACCTTTCATCATCATATGGTTCTCCCTGGAATATCATCATGGTGCATGGCTCCAGCACAATTAATTCATATCCTTCAGGAATGTCCTTGTCATAATCCATCGGTAATTCTACACCTTGAACATATTCAGATGCGTTATTTCTTAAGCCTTCAGGCATCCACATTCCAATGGGTTCATACAGTGCTTCTTTTACACTTGTAAGAACATTCCATATGTCACATCCTACTTCTTCGCAATATTCGAAATAATCCTTTGCCTGTATTCCTCTTTTTATCATGCATTTTCTCTTTGGTCTTTCGACAATTTGAACAAATACTGTTTTCATAACTTCACACATCCTTTCATTTTCACAAACATAATTCATTGCTTTATAAGTATCATATACTTTATTCGGCAAAAAAAGTTTAATCGGCGGTGTCTGTTTGTGGTACTTGTATGGAGAGATTCCAAATTCCTTTGTAAATGCCCTTGTAAAAC
>NZ_JAJUJR010000073.1 GCF_029265225.1 Sedimentibacter sp. | reverse complement strand
GGTTTTATAGAAGCAGCTGAAGCAATAAAACTGATTATTGGAAAGGGAGAAACCCTAAAAGATAAACTGCTAATGTTCGACGCTTTAACACTTGAGCTAGATATTTTTACTGTGAATAAAAATCCTGAATGCCCATTATGCGGTAAAACGCCGAATATTAAAGCTGTAGTACAGCATGAATTCATTTGTGAAGACAAATCCTGCAACACAGACCCAAGTTGATTTGTGTCTTAATAAAAAAACAGAAGTTTTAACGCTTCAGTCAGACTATTGACAAACCCCGACGTTGTCATCCTGAACGATAGTGAAGGATCTCATCTTTATGAAAACATGAGATTCTTCGGGCTACGCCCTCAGAATGACAATGTCGAAAGTTACTTTGTCATCACCCTAACAGAAATTTTATTGCTTCTGTTTTTTATTTTAAATATTATTACTTGAATATTTTTATATGTTCTTTTGAAAAGTTATATTGTTTTTCATCCGGTTGTGCAGTTGGTTTTCCAAAAGGCATCTGAGCTATGAACTTCCACTTGCCAGGTATTTCCCATTCATTTTTTACTTCATCATCAATGAGTTCCGTATAATGCTGAAGTGATGCGCCGAATCCTTCATTTTGCAATTCAGTCCATATAACAAATTGAAGCATTCCGTTTGACTGCTGCGACCAGATAGGGAAATTATCCTTGTATGTGGCAAACTGCTCCTGAAGAGATTCCACTACAGCCTGATCTTCAAAGTAAAGCACTGTTCCATAACCGCTTTTGAAAGAATTTATTTTATCTTCAGTTGGTTTGAATGATGCTTCCGGAACAATCTTCCTCAATTTTTCCATTGTGATGTTCCAGAATTTATCGTGTTGTTTGTCAAGAAGAAGCACGGCTCTTGCGCTTTGAGAGTTGAATGCTGTTGGTGTGTACTTCATGCCGTTTTCCACTATTTCCTTTATCCTGTCATCAGAAACCACTGTTTCCTTGCTTATTCCGTAATATGAACGTCTGTCCATAACTGATGTTGAAAAATTTTTTATCATTATAATCCTCCGTAATTTTATTAAATTAATTTTATTTTGTCCTTTTTATTCTTTTATATTTATATTGAAAGTAATTTCTTACTTAAATAAATAGCATGTCATTGAAAGTGAGCCAAGAGTACATGAATCATTTATTACTAATTAGTAATAAATCTTTAAAAAAATCGGTGCTGCCATGTTGAACAGATAATTCAACCATGCTATACACCAGATAGTTTTTTCAATAATTTCAATAAATTCTCCCTTTCTTCCGTGGACAATACACTGAAAATTTCATTAACGTTGTCTACATGTTCAGGAAAATTGTCAGCTATTATTCTTCGCCCCTTCTCTGTTAAACTAATCAAATTAACACGTCTGTCATTGGCATCTATGGTTCTTGTGACCATGCCGTCCTTAACTAAATTTTCTATTATGACAGTCATGTTGCCTGCAGTTGAAAGAACTTTTTCAGTAATTTCGCAAACTCTCATATCTCCTTTGTGATAAAGAAGTTCGAGAACTGCAAACTGTGAAACTGTTACTCCTGCTTCTTTGATTGTCCTTGTTTCTCTCTTGTGAACACTTTGATAACATCTGGTTAATGCTATCAATGTTTTTAAACTTAAATCTTTTTCTTTTCCATAACTGATCTTTTTATCTTCCATGAATCAAATATACTACTAATTAGTAATATTGTCAACACTAATTTTTAATTTTTTTTAAGATACACAAAAACGACTAGGATTTAGGTCTTAGTCGTTTTTTATACACACGGAAATTGTTATTGTTCAAATATTTTTAAAAGTCTCAGATAATGATTTGCCTCACGCAGCGTATGATCGCCTAACAATGGTATGATGATGGACTTAACTTTACACTCTATAATTCCCTGTGTTCCCTGAGCTTTGAAATTACGTATTGCTTCAGTTGCCTGAAGGCTGTCTTCAGTGACTTTTGCCAAAGGAATTGTTCTGTCCATTGCAGCTTTTGAAGCTAAAGTCAATTGATCAAACTCATTGCCGAAATCATTGGCTGTATTTATCAATTCTTCTTCAGTAGGGTCAAGCAGACCTCGGATAAACTTGGAATGTTCTGCCATAATCCTGTTCCAGAACATTTCCTGTTGTGCTGCTTCCATTTCTATATTTATGACTTCTCTGTTTTGAATTCTCTGGATCATTCGCAAATAAAGATCAGCTTCACGCATGATGTGATCTATCAGCAGCGGATAATTTACTGTAAACATCCTGCAAGATAACACATTGTTCAATATATTTGCTTTAAACTTTATCAACTCAGCAATTAATCCAATTGCCCTTTGATTTATCATAAATACTCTTTCTTCAATCATCGGGTTATAAGGCGCTGAACCTGAACCCATCAATCTAGCTTCTTCCTGAGTCAATTCAGTAGGTATACGCACTCCTGTAAAATATGAAGAAGCCATTTCAGCCTTAAGTGTATACGGTGTTATCACTTCACCTGACTGAAGCACACTTTGGCTTACAATACCGTTGGAAAGTGAAATAACATCTCCTAACAGTCTGTCAAACTCCATTCGAAATTCATCTGCTCTTTGTGTATAATTGCTATCCCTGGGCGTAAATCCAAGTTGAAGAAAAAACGAGTGTTCTTTCATTATTCTTGCAAAAAAAAGGTGCAGTTCTAATGACTGGCGTACAAAATCCATGCTTGTGGGCATTGTATAATCCTCCATACGATAATTATTTTATTACATTATATGTTTCATCTCTCACACTGCCACAAGCAGTAAATTTCCGCATGTAAAAAGAGGATGCATGTCCTCTCAATAATCTTTTTGATTTTTAATCTCTTACATAGACGAATCCATCCATGATTCTTCTTGCTGTTCTTGTAACTCCGCCCTTTAGAACTTCTTCTCCGTCCATTTTCATGTCAACTTCTGTTGTACCGCTGGAATGTCCAAGCACTATGATATCTTTGCCGTAATTTTTGCTCATACATGCAATTTCATTTACAACAGTTCCTGGAATTCTGGCTGCTGCTCCTGTACCTACGGCCACTGTCATGGGATATGCCTTGTGAAGCTTCCCAACAGAAACTGCCCTGCAGCACAAATCCATTTCTGATGATTTTACATTATTGCCGTCCATGTCTTCATAGTCCTGAGGAAATGAAACTATTGATACCTTTGGTACTGAAGTTGACTTTGTTCTGGCTTGTTCCCAGCTATCCACAAAACCGCACTTTTCTGCTGCAATGCAGCGAATTCGCTCAATGTGTTCCATAACATCCTTGTTGTTGTTCAATTCCACTAGTTCAGTTCCTTTTATACCCAGGTCCTTTGCCCTTATAAACACTATGGGGTTTGAGCAGTCAATGACGGTTACTTCTGTGCTGCCAAAGTCCGGCACATCAAATATATCTATTTTATTTCCTGTAGGAAATAATCTGCCTGTTACAGCTCCCCCCGGTTTTTCAAAATACATGTCAATTCTTGAACCAGTGCCGGGTACTCCTTTTATTACCTCATCACCGTGAACCATAGCCCTTTTATCCTTTACACGGACGTGTTCTTCAATAATTTTGTTTGTATTGGTATTTAAAACACGAACCACTGTTATGGGCTCCACTGCTTCCACCAAGCCTTCATCTATGGCAAAGGGTCCTATTGCTGATGAAATATTTCCGCAGTTTGCGCTTCCGTCAACTCTTGGTATTACTATATCAACTTGTTTAAAAGTATAATTTACGTCAGCATCTTCCCTGTCAGATGGAGAAACTATTGCAATCTTGCTGGTTGAGGATACTGTTCCTCCCATTCCGTCAATTTGTTTGACGTCAGGCGTACCCATAACCTTTAAAAATATGTCATCCCACAAACTTTTGTCCTCAGGGAGATCCTTTTCATGAAAAATAACAGCCTTGCTTGTGCCTCCGCGCATGTATACGCAAGGATACTTCTGCATGTACATAGTCTTCCTCCATTTTAAGCTTTTTTAATTAACTATATCCATCGGTATGATAATTGTAAAATAATATAATTTTATTAACATTCATAACCAAATGTTATGGATAGAGCGAAATGCAATGAGTGAAAGGGATAAGACATCTGCCGAAACTGTACGAAATAAGAGCTATATTTAAATCCTGGTTTGAAATTTCCGTATATTTCTATGCCCGTTGTATTTGTTGCAAATTTTTGTTATATATTTTTCAAAAATGATTTTACAATATTTTAAATTCGTTTATAATATCTGTTTCAAATTTTTATATTTTAATTTCAATATTATATAAATTATTTTTAAACGCGTTTAATTTTATTGTTGACTTATTGATAATTGGTTATTATAATTGTTTTATATTGTTTGATTAATATTAAACAATATAAAACAACGACGGGAGAGAAAAAATGATTAGAAAGAAACAACGTTTAATTAGCCTCTTGATGATTTTCGTAATGCTTTTTGCAGCAGGATGCAGCAACGGAAACTCAAAAGACGCTGCAGCCAGCGAAGATTCAAAGGCACTTTTCAAAGAAGGTACATACACTGCAGAAGCCGAAGGAAACGGCGGACCGGTAAAAGTAGAAGTAACATTCACTGCAACAGAAATAAAGGATATTAAAATCCTCAGCCAGACAGAAACTGCCGGACTTGGGGATGCTGCTCTTGAAAAAATAAGAACAAGCATTCTGGAAGGACAAACATTGGCTGTTGATGTCATAACAGGCGCAACATATTCAAGCAATGCGATCCTTAAGGCTGTTGAAGATTGTGTGAAGCAGGCAGGGGGAGATGTTGAGGCGTTAAAACAAAAATCAGCTGATTCAAAAACAGGCGAAGCAATTGAAAAAACAGCTGACGTAATAGTAATAGGCGGCGGCGGAGCAGGACTTGCAGCAGCAGCATCTGCTTCAGAAGCCGGTTCAACTGTTATAGTAATTGAAAAAAGTATTTCAACAGGCGGCAACACCATAAGAGCCGGCGGACAATACAACACATATGATCCTGAGAGACAAAAAAATGTTAAGATGAACCCATCACTCTTAAATGAACTGAAGGGATATCTGGATGACAAACCTGAAGATTACGGTGATTTTGCACCATCACTGGTAACATTGCAGGGACAAATCAAGGAATATCTTGCAGGAGATACAACAGTTCTTTTTGATTCACCTGAACTTCATACAATTCATGCTTACATCGGCGGAAAAAGAACTGACCTTCAAGGCAACACTATAACAGGTAATTATGACCTGGTTACAACCATGACAAACAACTCCCTTCCAACACTTAAGTGGGTTGAAGGATTAGGAGCACACATAAATGATGAAGTTGGTACAGTTCTTGGAGCCCTTTGGCCAAGAAGCCATTCACCTCTGGAACACACAGGAATCGGCTATCTGAAACCTCTTGAAGATACAGCAGTTAAATTAGGCACTGAAATAATGTTAGAAACAAAAGCAGAAGAACTTATTGTTGAAAACGGAAAAGTAACAGGAGTTAAGGCCGTTAAATCTGACGGAACGCCTGTAACATTAAAAGCAAACAAAGGTGTTGTCATGGCAACAGGAGGATTTGGAGCAAATCCTGAAATGAGACAAAAATACAACACTTACTGGCCTGAAATGCCTCTCACAATGAAAACCACAAACACCCCTGCAGCAACAGGTGACGGAATCATAATGGGAGAAAAGGTAGGAGCACAGCTTGTAGGAATGGGATTCATTCAGCTTATGCCAAGTTCACATCCTGAAACAGGTTCATTGTCAGGCGGTGTATGGGGCAGTGCAGAAACTCAGGTTTTCGTAAACAAAGACGGCAAGCGCTTTGTAAACGAATATGCTGAAAGAGACGTTCTGGCAAGTGCAGCATTGCAGCAGGAAGATCAGCTTTTCTACATTATTTGCGACAAGAACACAGCAGGCATCAGTCCTGAAGGAAAAAACGTATGGGGCGACGATGTAGAAAAATTGGTTGAAACAAAGAGCATCTACCGTGCAGATACATTGGAAGATCTTGCTGTTCAGCTTGGAATGGAAAAGAATGCTTTAGTTGATGAAATAAACAAATACAACAGCTATATAGAAAACGGAGCTGACCCTGAATTCGGAAAATCAAACTTTGGAACTAAAATTGAAACAGCTCCTTTCTATGCAACACCTAGATCACCTTCTGTTCACCATACAATGGGTGGTCTGGCAATAGATACATCTGCAAGAGTTCTTGATGCAAATAATCAGCCAATACCAGGATTATACGCAGCAGGTGAAGTTACAGGAGGCATCCATGCCGGTAACAGACTTGGAGGAAATGCTATTACAGATATAATAGTATTTGGTAAAATTGCAGGAGAAAGTGCTTCACAAATGAAATAAATAGTGAAATAAAAAATAATCTGGCGGCATCAATTGCTGACAGATTATTTTATCTTTATATTAAAATTCTTTTCCATCTTTATGTCAATATCATCATACACTGCTTTTGATTCCTGCAATATCATGTTTATTTCGTTTATTTCCAGGCCAAGCATTTTAAGGTACATCTCACATTCTTTTTCAGCAATGTATTCATGGGAACAATCAATATGACCTTCGCTGTGAACAATTATTAACCCGCTTATTATTGAAGAAAGACTGCTTTGATAAATTTGCCTGTCAACTTCACTCAGATTGATATCATGTGTCTTTTCCAGATATTCATAAATGGTATTGCCCCTGATGGCTCTCACTATCCAGTTTTCTCCAAGAGTCAGGATGTTTTCAAGAGAAACTTCCTTCATAAAACGCCTGTAATTTTCATTGAGCCTCCTGAAGGAATTAAAAGCCCTTGTCTCCACCGCAAACAAAACAAGAGGATTCACCATTACATCTTTTTCTATTAATTTATTTGTAATTTTTTCTGTTATTGTTGTGTTGAATTGATTTACAATATGCAGAGCCAGATTTCCCTTGCTTTGAAAATAATATGATACCAACGCCCTGTTCACATTTGCTGCCTCGGAGATATTTCCTATTGATGTGTTGTAATAACCCTTTTCATAAAAGAGAGTTTTAGCAGTATCAAAAATATTTTGTTTTGTTTCATTGTAATCTATAGATTTGTTTTCCATTTTATCTCCTGTTTTCTGCACAAGACGGTTATCTGATTTTTTTCCTCAGTAATGTATTATAATTATAACTTTAAAAAATCAAATTGTAAATGTTTTATATAAAACCCTATGTCAGAACGCATATATGAAAGAAAGGCACAAATTTCGCAGTGTGCCTTTCAAAACAACTTTATTTAATTAGGGTATCTCGATATTCCTTGGGAGTGCATCCCACATTTTGTTTGAATACCTGGGTGAAATATCTTTTGTTATCGTAACCAACAGATGATGATATATCGGTTATGAGCAGGCTGGTTTCCTCAAGAAGTTTCTTTGCCTTTGCAATCCTCAAATCCGTAAGGTATTGAGAAATGCTTGCTTCCACTTCCCTGTTAAACACACTGCTCAGATATGAAGGGCTGACATTAATTTGGCTTGCAATATATGAGGCATTCACATCTGCCTTGTGAAAGCTTGTATTTATGATTCGCAAAGATTTTTGAATCAATTGGCTGTATTTCTTTCCTTTTAAATTCATATTGCATATGACTTTTTCAAATAAAAGCAGCATGCCATTTGTGTATGTTTCTATTTTTTCATAGCATTTAGAATCAAAAATACGGTCAACATTGTCTTCCATACTGATTCCATAAGCAATACAGCACTCAAGGTAAAAGCTTTTTAAAAAGTGAACAGCATCCTGAAGCAGATAAAAGTCAAAACTGTGTTTTATCCTCTGAAGTAAAAGTTCTTCCATGGCAGTCTTGCAGGTGCTGAAGTTTCCATCATGAACGGCAGAAGTTATCTTCTGCTTCAGCTCACGAATATCTGATTCATTGGTCATTTTTTTAAGTTTGCTGATAACAGCAGGTGTAACTACAACCGGTTCCATATAGAAAAAATTCAAACTGGACAGCTGAATCAGTCTTTTTAGCACTGTTGACAGCTGGCGGCGGTTGGTCGGTTCATTATTGAAGTATGTCTGGTTGCAATAAATGCTGTCAGTTAAAAATTGTTCGCAATATATTAAATGCAGGCAATTCTGCGCATATTGGGCCACCTGCAGCGGTAACAGGCTGCTTGTTTTTGTTCTGCTGAAGATTATAATTATTTGCTTGTCTCCATACAAATGAAGATAGATTTCACCCGTATATCCATGGTTCTTAAGGTATCCACAGATTCTTTGTTCAAATTGAACATAAATCTTCATGTATTGGTTTGTTGTCAAGCCATAGAAGCCTGAATAAACGGATTTTTTAAGTCCGAGCAGGCAAATGTAGCAGTCTTCCTGGTCAAAATTCAGAGGTTGTTCATTTTCCTTTGAAATAAGATTATCTATATATTCAATTTCCTGGCCTGATACAATTTCATTAAGAAAAACAAGACGTGCATATGAGTTTCTGGAATCACCTGTTACCTGATAATACACTAATTTCAGCTCCTTATAACCGGATTGTGTCATACACAATCCGGTTTTAGATTGTTATTTCATTACTGACTGACCTGCAATTCGGCCAAATGTAATAATATCTGCAATTGCATTTCCTCCAAGACGATTTGCTCCGTGAATTCCGCCTGTAACCTCTCCTGCTGCATACAACCCGTCTATAATGTTTCCGGACGCGTCTTTTACCTGGGCTGACTCGTTTATTTCTATTCCACCCATGGTATGATGAACTTTAGGTGTCACATAATTTGCATAGAAAGGACCTTTTTCGATTTTGTTTCCAAAAACCTTTCGTCCGAATTCTTCGTCTGCACCTGTTTCAACTGCTTTATTGTAAGTGTCAAGTGTTTCCTGCAGTGTTGCAGGGTCCATCTTTAACTGCTTTGCCAGTTCTTCAATGGTATCAGCCTTAAACATCAGCTTCCCGTCAATCAAATCATTGATTACAAAACCGGCATAGGTAACACCTCCAAGGCGTTCGTCTGCTTCCTGCGTATCAGTAATCCAGTAGCAGTAGCTTCCTGTCTGGTCCAATGTTGCAGATGCAATTTCATCTCTTCTGCCATCTTCCTTAACATATCTCTTGCCTTCTGCATTAACGTAAACAAAATTGTTTATTGATGCCGAAAAATCCTGCTTATCAGCATTGGTAAGCATCTGAATCCATTCCATGCCCACGAGATTTGCATTTGCTTCCAGGGCTAATGTTATTCCATCCCCTGTTGCAGAGGCAACATTTGTTGTTTTTACGCTAGCATCAAGGTTTGGCCAAAATGTGTTGTACTTCTGTCTCATTTCAACATTTGCTCCAAATCCTCCAGTTGCAATTATAACTCCTTTCGAAGCCCTTGCCTCAAATGTATCACCCTTGTC
>NZ_JAJUJR010000110.1 GCF_029265225.1 Sedimentibacter sp. | reverse complement strand
TGTAAACTTTTCCGTGTCTGACTTTCATTTTTTCGCCATATATTGCAAAACAAAAACCGCACCGGCAATAAGCATTACTAGATGCTTTACAGCAGTGCGGTCATTAATTCATTTATTTTTCGAAAGCTTCTGCAATCCTGTCTATGCATGTTTTAATCATGGATCTTGGGCATCCGATGTTCAGTCTTACAAAGCCATGCCCTTCCTGTCCGAAATCTGTTCCGCTGTTAAGCACTACTTTTGCTTCCCTGATGAGTTTGTTCATCAAATCAGCCTGAGACAGTCCGTAACTGCTGAAATCAAGCCACATCAGGTATGTGCCGTCAGTCTTGTATGTTTTTACTCCCGGAAGTTTTTCGGCAGCATAGCTCAAAACAAAATCAGTATTTTCTTCAACATACACAAGCATTTCTTCAAGCCACTGTTCACCGTACCTATATGCTGCTTCTCCTGCAGTGAGTCCAAAGAGATTTACAGAGTTCACTCCTATTGATGACATGGCTTCCCACATTTGCTTTCTGACAACTTCATTTTCTACAATTACGTACGATGTTGAAAGTCCTGCAATGTTAAATGTCTTGCTTGGAGCAGCACACACTATTGATATATTTCTTGCTTTTTCTGAAACGGAGTTTATTACCACATGAGATTTACCCTTGAATACAATATCTGAATGAATTTCGTCAGAAAGAATTTTTACATTGTTTTCATAGCATATGTCTGTAATCTTTTCAAGTTCTTCCCTTGTCCATACCCTTCCTGCGGGATTGTGGGGGTTGCTGAATATAAACAGTCTCACTCCTGTTTTTATTTTATTTTCGAAATCTTCAAAATCAATGTTGTATTTTTCTCCGTCAAATTTCAATGGACTGGTTACTAGCTCTCTTTTCAGGTCGATTACCGAATGGTGAAATGGAGGATATACCGGAGTGTTTATGAGTATCTTGTCTTCCTTGTCAGTGAATGCCAGAATTGCTGCCTTTATAGAAGGAACTACTCCTATGGACACGTTCATCCATTCCTTTTTTATTTCATAGTTGTTTCTTTTTTTGTTCCACTTTATTATGCTTCCGTAAAAATCATCTGAAGGATATGTATAGCCGTAAGTAAGATGACGTGCTCTTTTTTCAACTGCCATGGATATTTCAGGCAGGATTTCAAAATCCATGTCTGCCACCCACATAGGGAGCAGCTCTTGATCATTGTATTTTTTAGCTATCATGTCCCATTTTATGCAGTCAGTTCCTCTTCTTTCAATAACATTGTCAAAATTGTACATATTACACCTCAATTCTTTTTAAATGAATATCTTTTCGATGCTTCTATAAAACTATTGAAAATATTGCAAAATAAAGGATATCTTTCAAACATAATTTCCGGATGCCACTGAACGCCAAGTGCAAATTCAAGTTCTGAAGATTCAATGCATTCTATTATCCCGTCTTCAGTAAAAGCAGTGGCAATATAACCTTCTGCCACATCCTTCACCGCCTGGTGATGAAAGGAATTGGTTTTTATCTTGTCTGTTTTAAATATGTTGTAAATCATGGAGTCCCTGATCAGATCAACCGTGTGATGCTCATATCCTCCTAATGTGAACTTTGGAGAATGTCCGTTCGTGTTCTGCCTCTGGGCATAAATGTCCTGGTAGAGCGTTCCTCCTCCGGCCACATTCATTATTTGCTGTCCCCTGCATATTCCAAGCATGGGCATGTTTTTTAATGCTGCATGTTTGTACAATTTAACTTCAAAGGTATCCCTGTCGTAGTCTATGGCACCTATTTGTCTGATTGGTTCTTCTCCGAACAACAGGGGGTTTATGTCTCCCCCTCCTGTAAAGTATATTCCGTCCACCAGACTTAAATACCTTTCTATTGATTCATCATCATCTGTTACAGGAAGGATGACAGGCACCCCTCCATGTTCATAAACAGCCTTTAAGTTACTTTCGTTAATCTTTTGATAGTAAAACCCGTCTTCCATAATTTTGTCAGTTGTAATTCCTATTATGGTCTTCATTTTTACCTCCGCAAGAATTTTATAACATCATCTGCAATGCTTTCCGGGTCCATTTTGTTTTCCTTTAGAAGTTCTTCAACAGAACCGTGCCTTATAAATTCATCAGGCAATGTCTTTATGAGGACTTTTGTATCATCTTGAAGAGCTGATTTTACACTTACAGCAAATGAACCGCATGGAACAGCTTCATCTATTATTACAGCCTTCTTCGTTTTTCTCACTGACTTTAACAGCAAATCTTCATCCAAAGGCTTTATGAATCTCAAATTTACAACTTCAGCATCAATTCCAGACTTTTTTAATATTTCGCGTACATGAAGTGCGGTCAAAACCATTTTGCCGCAGGCAGCTATGGTTACGTCCGAACCTTCCTCTGCCACAACACCATGGCCTTTTTCGATTTTTTTGTAGCTTCCTCCCACATATTCCTTGAGAGTTCCTCTGGGATATCTTATGGCCACTGGCCCATGGAATTCATTCACTGCAAATTCAAGCATGCTTTCAAGTTCTCTGTAGTCTGCAGGAGACATGACAGTCATGTTAGGAATCTGCATCAAAAACGATTCGTCGAACACTCCCTGGTGAGTTTCACCATCGTTTCCCACAAGACCTGCCCTGTCAACAGCAAACACAACATGAAGATTTTGAATTGCAACGTCATGGATGACCTGGTCATAGGCTCTTTGCAGAAATGAAGAATAAAGAGCCACAACAGGAACAATTCCGTTTGCTGCAAGGCCTGCAGCCATGGTTACTGCATGCTGTTCTGCAATGCCTGCGTCAAAAATTCTTTTTGGAAACTTCCTAGCAAAATTCGTCAGTCCTGTTCCGTCTGTCATGGCTGCCGTGATTGCTACCACACTGCTGTTGTATTCTGCTATTTCGCAAAGCTTCTTTCCGAATATGTCCGAGTAAGATGGAACTGAAGATTCTTTGATGCTTTTTCCCGTTTCTATGTCAAATGCTGATACGCCGTGGTATTCATTGGGCCTTTGCTCAGCAAATCTATATCCTTTTCCCTTTTTTGTAACCACATGCATTATAAGAGGTCCTTCAATGTTTTTTGCAGTCTTGAAGGCTTCGAGCAAACTTTCTATGTTGTGTCCGTCTATGGGACCCATGTATGTGAGGCCAAGTTCTTCAAAAAGCATTCCCGGAACAACCATCTGCTTTACGGCATCCTTTGCCCTCTTTAAAAACGCCTTTACCTTTCCTCCTGCAAAAGGCATGTTGTTGAGTATTTTTTCAACATCCTTCTTTGTGGAAAGGTATCTTGTGTCTGTCCTTACTTTGCTTAAGTACCTTGACAGACCTCCCACGTTTTTGGAAATTGACATTTCATTGTCGTTTAATATTATAATAAGTTTTGTGTTGCTTCTTCCTGCATCGTTTAATGCTTCAAATGCCATCCCTCCGGTGAGGGCTCCGTCACCTATTACTGCAACTATTTCATAGTCTTCATTTTTCAGATCTCTTGCTCTTGCCATTCCCATGGCTGCAGAAACAGAAGTGCTGCTGTGTCCTGTGTCAAAACAGTCGTAAATACTTTCGGCGCGTTTTGGAAAACCGCTCAGTCCTTTCAACTGTCTCAAGGTGGACATTTCATTTCTTCTTCCTGTCAACATTTTATGGACATACGACTGATGTCCAACATCCCATATTATTTTATCTTCCGGAGTGTTGAATGAGTAGTGCATAGCTACTGTAAGTTCTACAACTCCAAGGTTTGAAGCAAGATGTCCTCCCGTCTTTGAAACGCTTGTAATTATGTATTCCCTTAACTCATTGGCAAGTATTGGCAGCTCGCTTGTCTTCAGCTGTTTCAAATCCGCCGGAGAATTTATTTTATCTAAATATTTCATTTTTCCCTCTCAAGCATTTTATTGAGTATGCATTCTATAATTATATAATGTTTAAATATATATGTCAAAATTAATATTTTTATATCAAGCCTTTAAAATATTCTGTACTTTTACTTAAATGTGTTATATTATATTTATAATATTCATCAAATATAAATGGCAAAACAAGGAATCATAACTACTGACATTTCAACCGTCAGAGCGTAACAATCACTCTAGAAATATTAGAAATTATATATGATTAAAATGGAGGACGATTATGAGCAAGAAATGGGTTTATTTGTTTAAGGAAGGAAATGCTTCGCAAAAATATCTTCTGGGTGGAAAGGGCGCCAATTTGTCTGAAATGACAAACATAGGTCTGCCAGTGCCTCCTGGAATTACAGTTACAACAGAAGCATGCACAGAGTTTTACGAGCAGGGAAAAAAATTAACCGAAGAAATAATCAATCAGATTAAGACGCACCTGGCTCTATTGGAAGAACAAACGGGAAAGAATTTCGGAGATGCAAAAAATCCGCTTCTTGTTTCAGTTCGTTCAGGAGCAGCCTTTTCCATGCCTGGCATGATGGATACAATTTTAAATCTAGGACTTAATGATGACACAGTTGTAGGCATGGCAGACAAGACAGGTAATCCCCGTTTTGCATACGACAGCTACAGAAGGTTCATTCAGATGTTCGGTGATGTTGTACTTGAAATTCCAAAATACAAATTTGACAATGCACTTGACGACACAAAGGAAAAAAACAACTACAAGTACGACACTGAACTGACTTCAGATGATTTAAAGCAACTTGTTCATGAATTCAAATCAATATACAAAAAAGAAACAAAGACCGATTTTCCTCAGGAACCTGAGACTCAGCTTCTCATGGCTGTGGAGGCAGTTTTCAGATCATGGAACAATCAAAGGGCAATAACATACAGAAATCTTTATGACATTCCGCACAACCTGGGAACTGCAGTAAACGTTCAGTCCATGGTTTTCGGAAACATGGGAGACACTTCAGGAACAGGCGTTGCATTTACAAGAAACCCTTCAACCGGCGAAAAGAAGGTCTTTGGAGAATTTCTTATAAATGCTCAGGGTGAGGATGTTGTTGCAGGAATAAGAACACCTCTCACTATTGACAAATTAAATGACGTAATGCCTGAAATATACAAGGAGTTCATGGAATCAGCCAATATTCTTGAACAACACTACAAAGACATGCAGGACATTGAGTTCACCATTGAACAGGGAAAATTATACTTCCTTCAGACCCGTAACGGAAAAAGGACAGCAGAAGCAGCCCTGAGAGCTGCAGTTGAAATGGTTGGCGAAAATCTTATAGACAAGAAGACTGCCGTAATGAGAGTTGATCCAAAATCATTAGACCAGCTTCTCCACCCTAAATTTGATCCTGATGATTTGAAAAAGGCAACTCCTGTTGCAAAAGGGCTTCCTGCATCTCCGGGAGCAGCAACAGGAAAAATATACTTCACAGCAGATGAAGCAGTTGCAGCAGCTAAAAACGGCGAAGCAGCCATACTGGTAAGAAAAGAAACTTCTCCTGAAGACATTGAAGGAATGAGTAAAGCAAAGGGAATACTCACTTCAAGAGGAGGAATGACTTCTCATGCTGCAGTTGTTGCAAGAGGAATGGGAAAATGCTGCGTTGCAGGATGTGAAACAATTTTCGTTGATGAAGCAAGAAAGACAATGACTATTGAAGGAAAAGTCTACACTGAAGGAGATTATATCTCTCTTGACGGAAGCACCGGCAATGTATATATAGGAAAAATAAAGACTGTTGAAGCAAATATTTCCGGAAACTTCGGAAAACTCATGGAATGGGCAGACGAGTTCAGAAAGCTTAAAATAAGAACTAATGCAGACACTCCAAATGATTCAGCAATGGCTGTTAAATTTGGCGCTGAAGGAATAGGTCTTTGCAGGACTGAGCACATGTTCTTTGAAGAAAGCCGTATTTTCTCAGTAAGAAAAATGATTATTGCAGACACAGTTTCTCAAAGAGAAAAAGCACTGGCTGAAATTCTTCCTATGCAGAAGAATGACTTCAAGGGAATATTCAAGATCATGGGAATTCGTCCTGTTACTATAAGACTTCTTGATCCTCCTCTTCATGAGTTCATTCCTACAAACAAACAAGACATAGAAGATCTGGCACGCGACATGAATGTTCCTGTTGACAAGTTGACGGACAAAATAAACTCTCTTCATGAGTTTAATCCAATGCTTGGACACAGAGGCTGCCGTCTAGCAGTAACATATCCTGAAATAGCAAAAATGCAGGCTAGAGCAATAATGGAAGCTGCAATAGAGGTATCAAAGGAAGAAAACATCACAATTGTTCCTGAAATAATGGTTCCTCTTGTTGGAAAGAAATCAGAGCTTGATTTTGTAAAGAAATATATTGTTGAAACAGCCGAAGAAGTTAAAAAAGAAATGAATTCAACTATAGAATATCTGGTTGGAACAATGATAGAAGTTCCAAGGGCATGCGTTACAGCTGATGAAATTGCAGAAACTGCAGACTTCTTCTCTTTCGGAACAAATGACCTCACCCAGATGACATTTGGTTTCTCAAGAGATGATGCTGGAAAATTCATCAATGATTACAAGGAAGTTGGAATACTTGAACAGGATCCGTTCCAGAGCATTGACCAGGACGGCGTAGGAAAAATGGTTGAAATGGCAGTTAAGCTTGGAAGAGCTGCCAAGGACCACCTTCACCTGGGAGTTTGCGGAGAACACGGCGGCGATCCTGCATCCATAGATTTCTTCCACAGAACAGGCCTTGACTATGTTTCCTGTTCTCCATTCAGGGTTCCAATAGCAAGACTTGCAGCAGCACAATCAGCAATCAAAAACAATTAAAAATTAAATTATATTTTATTCAAAAGTAAAATCTACAAAAGAAAATTGTTCGAACTACCCTTTGACGATGAATATTTTGCTTATGGAGAAGACACATATTTAAGTCTTC
>NZ_JAJUJR010000115.1 GCF_029265225.1 Sedimentibacter sp. | reverse complement strand
CTGGTCGTAACTTTCAGTAAAGTAATTTTTTACTTCCTCAAGTACTGTGTTTGCTTCGTATTCTGAATTAACAACACCAACTTGATTTCCATCTACAACTATTGCGTAAGCAAGAATTGAATAATTCACATTTTCCTCAAGTGCTTTATAAAGCTCTTCAGGAGATGCTATTTCTTTATCCTTTGCTTTGGATGGCTGTACTTCAAAAGTATTTTCAATTTCAAGTTCATGCTGGTATTTGTTTTCCAGATCTGATTCAAGTTTTTCAAGGGCTTTGTCTAATTGTTCAGAATCTCTGACTTTGCAAAGTTCCTTTCCATTTGCCAATATTGAAAAACTGTCAGTTGAAAACACGTTGTTTTCGTGTGTATCCAAATAATTTAAAGTATATGTTGTACTTAAAATCAATGTTGTTGCGCATGTAAGAGCAATAGCGCCTTTGACTTGTTTATTTAAGGAATTGAATTTACTGAGGACTTGTCTTTCTTTCTTTAGGGGGAGTTGCTTGAAGATTTCAACGGTCTTGTTAATGGTCTTATTTTCTTTGAATTGCTGCAAATTTAGTTTTTTCATAGTATACTTCCTAGTTTTTATCGTTGTTTTACTACTAAGAAAAAATAGTATTTTTCTTTTAAATTAAAAAATGATATAATCAAATGTAACTTATTTAATTTATCACTTTCTAATATTATAATATTAAATATGATAAATTGTCAACAAGATATACAGACAAATGTTTTCACAAAAACATAATAAGATTATTACAAATATATTACAAGTATATTACGAAATATTACAGTAATTATTTCCAAAGAGGAGAAATTTATGTATTTTATTCTTCAAGAAATGAAAATAGATTTGGGAGATACCCCTATAGAGAATATCTTTATAAATGATTACATGCCGCTGGCTGAAGGAACGTATGTGAAGGTTTATCTCATGGGATACAAGTATGCCAGGGATAAACAGAGCAACTTCAACAATGAAACAATTGCCAAAGACTTGAAATTGCCCCTTTCCGACGTGTTGAACGCATGGGCTTACTGGGAGAGTGAAGGCATAGTAATCAAGCATGAAACAGAAGACGAGTACAACTATATCATTGAATTTGTCAACCTTAAACAGCTCTATATAGATAATGTCTACAAGCACATTGCAAAAAATATACCAGAAAAAAATTATGTGGACAGCCAGGAGCTCATTGCCAGGAACAGAAATCAAGAAAATAAGGAAATGATGGAAGAAATTGAAGAAATGTTTGGAAGGCCGTTGAAAATTAACGAAAAACAAAAAATTGTGACGTGGCTTAACACATACAAGACTAAACCCGAAATAATGACACAGGCTTTCAGCTACTGCATAAACAACAAGAAGGTAAAAAGGTTCAGCTACATTGAATCCGTGGTTTCCGCATGGCATGACGAAGGTGTGGATGATATTGAATCAATGGTCGAATACCTTGAAAAGAGAAATGACCGTTTCTCCATGTATTCAAGGATAAGCAAGGCGCTTGGATTCAACAGGACGCTTACGGAAGCAGAAATGAAGACCATAGACAAGTGGTTTGACTGGGGATTCTCAATGGATATGATTTTGAAATGTCTTGAAAATTCAACTAAAATAAACAACCCAAACATCAACTACTTTGATTCCATAATGAGCAGCTGGAACGAAAAGGGATTCAGAAATATTGAAGACCTTGCCAACGACAAAAAGCCTGAAGTTAAGACAAAATCTCCTGTGAAGGAAACCCAGAAGCAAAAAAACAAATTCCACAACTTTGACCAGAAAATAAAAAATTATTCCGAACAAGAACTTGAAGAAATAGCAAGAAAAAAACTTCAGAACAAGTTCAACAAGTTAGGGCTGAAGATTCCTGAGGAAGGAGAAGATAATGAATAAGCAGATTATGGAAAACATCATGACGGAATACAACAAAAAAAGACTTAAGGCAGCATATGAAGCCGATAAAAGAAAAGAAAATCTCTATGAAACTATTCCGGAACTTGAAGAAATAGAGAAGACGATAAAACTCTCAAGCATAAGTCTGTCCAGGATTTTTATCACAAACCCGGAAAATGTGGATGAACAGATATCTCAACTGAAGGAAAAAATAGAAAAGCTTAAAAAACAAAGGCAGGAAATTTACAAGAAAAACAATATTCCTGACAATTACCTGGAGCCAAGATACCAGTGCAAAAAATGCAGTGACACGGGTTACGTGGCAGACGGAAAAAGATGCAGTTGTCTGAACAGACAAATTATCAGCCATCTGTACAATATGTCCAACATGGTTCACATGCTGAAAAGGGAAAATTTTGATACTTTTGACATAAATATTTTCAGCAATGAACCTTATGAAAATGAAAAATTGACACCAAAGCAAAATATGTACAACATTCTTGAAACATGCGAGGACTTCTGCATGAATTTCAGCAAGACAAATGCTAACCTGCTTTTTTACGGAGGTACAGGACTTGGGAAGACTTTCATGTGCAACTGCATTGCAAAGACCCTTATTGACAAGGAAGTTACAGTACTTTATGAAACAGCTTTTTCGCTGTTTGAAATTGTTGAAAACCACAAGTTCAACAAACAAAATGAAACTGAGGAAAACAGAATAAATTACAACATGATATTTGAGTGCGATTTGCTCATAATAGACGACCTTGGGGCAGAAATCGGAAATTCATTCACCAATGCAGAGCTTTTCAACATCATAAACGAGAGGCTTGTTGCTGAAAAGAAAACAATAATTTCCACAAATTTGTCTCTGGATAAACTGGCCAACACATACTCCGATAGGATTATGTCAAGAGTATTCAACAATTTTGCCCTCATAAAATTTTATGGAAATGATTTAAGAATGGAAAGTTAGAACAAAGGAGAAAACATGAAATACAATTTAATTTTTGGACACAAGACACCTGATACTGACAGCGTGTGTGCAGCAATAGCGTTGTCTTCGCTTAAAAACAGCCTGAATGAACCGTCAAAACCCTATGTCCTTGGAACTGTAAACAAGGAGACAGAGTTTGTGCTGAAGCATTTCAATGTTGAAGTTCCGGAAATATTAAACAATGTAAAAATACAGATAAAGGATTTGGACTATGAAAGAATAAGGCCTTTCATGAAATATCAGTCTGTTCATTTTGCATATTTTTACATGAATGAAAACAAACTCAGAACTCTTCCCATTGTGGATGATGAAGGAAATCTTTCTGGAATCATAACAATGAAGGACATTGCCATGAGCCTCATAAATACAGATCAAAAACATCTATGCACACTTTACGACAACATTATTGAAACGCTTCTTGGAAAAAACATTTTGAAGTTTGATAAGGTAATAGACGGTGAAGTAATTGTTGCATCCTTTGAAGAAAAAACCCTGAGGAGAAATGACATACTCGACAAGAATTCAATTGTTATTGTCGGGGACCGCTATGATGTCATAAGGTATTCAATTGAAATAGGCGTGAAACTGATAATTGTAACAGGTGACCTAACAATTCCCGATGATTTGATCCAAATGGCAACTAAAAACAAAGTAAACATCATAAGCACGGCATATCAGACATATTATACGGCAAAAAATATAATGCTTTCCAAGTATGTGGAAGATATTATGAAGAGCCAGGACATAATGATGTTCTGTGATGAAGATGACCTTAATGACTGCAAGGAAGACATTGAACAGTCAAGGCATTCAAAGTTTCCCATCATATCAAGAGACAAAAAATATCTGGGGCTTTTGAGCAGGAACCACCTCATAAACCCTCAGAGAAAAAGGGTAATATTAGTTGATCACAACGAGATGAACCAGAGTGCCGAGGGAATTGAAGAAGCAGAAATACTTGAAGTTATAGACCACCATAAAATCGGCGACATAAGGACATCAATTCCAATCAGTTTCAGAAATAATCCTGTTGGCAGCTCCAACACCATAATATTTTACATGTTCAGAGAAAACAATGTGGAAATCACCAGGGAAGTGGCAGGTCTCATGCTGTCGGGAATAATATCCGACACATTGCTTTTCAAGTCTCCCACAACAACACAAAGAGACCGAGTTGCTGTTGATGAACTATTAAAGATCGTTGATATTGATCTGCATAAATATGCAATGGAAATGTTCAAGGCAGGAACATCTCTTGAAGGAAAGACAGTGGAAGAAATCATATACCAGGATTTCAAGAAGTTTAACCTTGAATACAAGAACGTGGGAATATCACAGGTATTTACTCTGGACATAAATCAGATTATGAACAGGAAGGATGAATACATAAAACTCATTGACGAAATTACATTTGACAAGGATTATTTCCTTATAATCATGGCTGTTACAGACATTGTGAACGAAGGTTCATACATATTCTACACTTCAAACAAGGAACGTCTTGTGAAAGGAATTTTTGACGAAGAAGAAACATTCCAGGGCATGTATGTCGACAAGTGCGTTTCGAGAAAAAAACAAATTGTTCCGAAAATAATCAACGCATTGAAGCTCATACGCCAATAGTGAATAAAAAAACAGTTAGTCCATAACTGTTTTTTTGTTGCATTGAAGTAAAAACATACCAACATAATTCCCTCCTATTAAAGCATAATACTTTTACATTTACAATTTTTTAGCTTGAGGTCAGCAATCTCTGACCACAATAATGTAAAAGAAGGTAACTTATGGAACTTGAACATATGCTGGCATATCACTGCGCACCTACATTTGCAGGCCTCAAGGCTGCAAATTTGCTGTCTATTAATAAATTTTTCCTTCCGGAAATAAAAATTTCTTTTGACTTTTACAATCTGCATCTCAACCTGAGAGGAATTTATTTTAAACTGCTGTGCGAATGCAGTGAAAGAGTCCTGGTCATTGTGTACAGGAAAGATACGCTCTGGAGTGAACTTTGCAGTCCTCCAAACAAGGCGTTTTTAATAACACAGGGTTACAGTGACTGGAGTTGCCTGGAAGCATTGTTTGAAAGACTGAGGGAAAGAATTACGACAAGCGCGGAATTTCCCCATGAAATCGGCATGTTTTTAAGCTATCCCCTAGAAGATGTGCTTGGATTCATATCATGCAAAGGTAAAAATTATAAATGCAGCGGTTATTGGAAGGTTTACGGCAATGAAGAAACAACAAAAATAAAATTCCAGGAATTTACCATGAGCAGAGTCATTTTATGCAGAAAAATAGAAGAAGGAAAGTCCATTGTACAGATTCTTGAATCAGCATAAAAATAAAATGAGATAATTAAATATCCGGATGCCATCACTGAGCATCCGGTTTTTTATATACTAGGAAAGTGCTCTTTCCTAGTATATAAAAACGAGGAGTGCATGTCGGACGTCCTTGCCGTCAAGGGGGGTGCTCAGCAAAAATGCGAAAGCAATTTTGCGCCGAAGGGGGACATAGGTCCCCCTAGCGGAGTTGCGGAGCAACTTGTTAATATATTCTTTTAATGTGCAGGCCGCTGTCAGCGAGCATTTCCATTATCTGAGAGATGTGCTTGTTTCCATTTGTTTCAACTGTAACTTCAAGCTGTACGTTCATGAAACGGTCTGTTGCCTTAAACTGGTTGTGGTCAAGTTTTATGACGTTGGCTCCTGCATTGGCAAGAACTTCTGAAACTTTCAGGAGCTGTCCGGGGATGTCTGGAAGCTCTACGGTGAAGCAGAATATTCTTCCTCTTGACACAAGACCTTTGTTCAGCAGCGATGAAATTGTAAGAACGTCTATGTTTCCTCCGCTTACAATGCACGCCACATTTTTATTTTTAAAGTTAAGCTTCTTAAGAGCTGCCAGCGGAAGTATTCCTGAAGTTTCAGCTATGAGTTTGTGCTTTTCAACCAGAAGCAGCAGCGCTTCCATCATGTCTTCTTCAGTCACTTCAATTATTCCGTCAACATATTTGTTTACGATGCCGAACGTGAGGTCTCCGGGTCTTTTTACTGCTACTCCTTCGGCAGTTGTTTTGCAGCGGTCAAGAGTTGAAACATGTCCCTTTTCAAGGGATTTTTTCATTGTGAGGGCTCCTGCGGGTTCAACTCCTGTAATGCGTACGGAAGGTTTAAGGCTTTTTGCTATGAGGGCAACTCCGCTTATGAGTCCCCCGCCTCCCACAGGAACAAGTATTTCATCAATGGTGTCAAGCTCTTCTAATATTTCCAGTCCTATTGTGCCTTGTCCACATATTACGTCGTAATCGTCAAAAGCATGAATAAAGGTGTATCCTTTTTCCTTGGACAGACGTCTGGCTTCTTCGTATGATTCATCGTACACATTTCCGTGGATTATTACGTCTGATCCGTAGGACTTGGTCCCTTCGACTTTTATGAGGGGTGTTACTTTGGGCATTACTATTGTCGAGTGGATTCCAGCCTTCTGGGCAGACAGGGCAACTCCCTGGGCGTGGTTTCCTGCAGAGGATGTTACAACGCCTTTAGATTTTTCTTCAGCCGTCAGGTTGGCAATTTTATTGTAGGCTCCTCTGACCTTGAATGATCCTGTTACCTGCAGGTTTTCAGGCTTAATATACACATTGTTGTTATATTCCCTGCTGAAAAAATCGCTGTATATCAATTGTGTCTTTTTCAAAACTCCATCAAGGTTTCTGGAAGCTTTTCTGATATTTTCTTCATGGTTTAAATTCAGCATTTCCTGTATTTCTTTTTCCTTCATCATGCTCACTCCTTGTTTAG
>NZ_JAJUJR010000338.1 GCF_029265225.1 Sedimentibacter sp. | reverse complement strand
GTCAAGGCTTCCTGTCCCTTGTCCGTCGGACCATTTGAAATATCTCCAGTCCTGGGCTATTGGCTTATCTCCGGCGGGAGCAGCTCCAAGGAACAATGTAGCAAAATTGTTGTAGGAATCTTCCAATGACTGCTGCATTGCAACATCAATTGTTGCTGTTATTGTAAGACCGCCTTTGTAGACGTAGTTTTCGGCATCTTCATAAGACATGCCCTGTGTATCCATTAAGTCTTCAATTACCTTTTCCTTAACATAATCCATAGGAGTTGAAGAAATTCCTTCAACTTTTGTCTGTCCAGGATTTAAGGCTTCACGCATGTCTTCAGCCATGGCTTTGTCATGCTCTTCCTGTGTTATAAGGCCTAAATCAAGCATTCTGTCAAGTATTACTATCTGACGGTCAATTGCATTTTGATTGTATACGCAGGCATATTGAACAGAACCTATGTACACATAACCCACTATATCTTCTTCAGGAATTTCTGCAATATCTTCCAGATTATATCTATTGAACGGAGCATAATAAACGGTGCTTTTGGCTGCTCCTGCTAAAAGTGCACTTTCAGCCAGCGTAAGTTCACTTACATCCTTTGAAAAATATGTGTAAGCTGCTGTTTGAACTCCATATGAACTTTGACCCAGTGGAATTGTGTTCAGATAGTTTTCAAGAATCTGATCTTTTGAAAGTTTTCTTTCCACCTGAAGTGCAAGGTAAATTTCTTTAATCTTTCTTTCCCATGATTTTTCATTTGTAAGGTATAAATTTTTAACCAGCTGCTGGGTCAGTGTGCTGGCACCCTGAGCCGTAGGGTCTCCTACTTTAACGTTGTGCAGAAGTGAACCTGCAATACGCTGAATGTCAATACCGGGGTGATCCTTGAAACGATGATCTTCAATGGCTATGAAAGCATTCTGCAGATAAAGAGGAATGTCGCTTAGATTCACTATTTCCCTGTTTTCATTGGGGTCATGAATTTGTTCAATTACGTTTCCGCCTTCATCAACTATTACTGAACTTTCAGTCAAGTTATTAAGCGCATTTGTAGGGTCTATTTCAGGAGCACTTTTCATAATTCCTATAACCATTCCTGCAACGGCTCCGCCCACAATAATTATTGCTGCAAGAATAACAAGAAGAGCAATTCTGAAAATCACTTTTCTTTTCTTTTTTGCTCTTCTCTTTTTAATGCTTTCTTTTTTTGTATCTTCACTTTTGCTTTCTATTATCTCAAAGTCTTTTTTATTTTCTTTTGACATATTAACCTCCGTTAGAACTGCATTACTAGTATACCTCAAAACAATCTAATATTGTCAAAGATTTAAAGTTCTTACATATTATATAATAGAAAGGGTGTGAAATCAATAGTTGAAAAATCGGAATGGAACATTCATCAAATTCATATTGCTGTTTTTAATGTTTTTTTCGCTGCTTGCTTATTATTATGTGGAGGCGAGCATAAAGCCTACTATTGCATCAATTTGTGAAGTGAAAGCCAAAGTAATTGCAACGCAAATAGTAAATGACACAGTGAGAGAAGAGCTGAACAAAGATGCCTTAAAAGAACAAATTTTAATACCATCATATGACAGGGACGGAAGAGTTAACATGATACGTACAGACGCAATGGTAATGAATACCATATCTTCCAATATTGCGAGAAATGTGCAGAAAAAAATTGTAGAACTTAAAAATCAGACATTTTCAATACCGCTGTTTACGGCACTGGGAAGCCAGCTTCTGGCAGGACAGGGACCACGGCTCAACTTCACAATTCTGCATCAGGGAAGCGTGCTTGTGGATTTTGTCACTGAATTTGCAGAATCCGGAATTAATCAGACAAGGTATAAAATTTACATAACCGTTGATGTTGAAATAAGTGTTTTAAGCCCGGTCACAACAAGCAGCACCACAGTGGGGAGCAATGTACTCATTGCAGAAGTAGTGATTGTAGGAGATGTTCCTGATTCGTACATGAACCTTCCATCCCTGAAAAATGAATAGATATTGCAAAAATTGTTCTTAAGTAGTATATTTACTGTGTACAGAAACATAATACATATGTTAAAATAATGTACAAATGAATTATATGCGGAGGGTACATGGATAAGGAAAAATGTTTAATAGTTGCAGTGCAATTATCTACAGATAAAGCAGAAGAAAACGATATGGAGGAACTTGAGCTGCTAGTTGAAGCGGCTGAAGGCGAAGTTATTTCAAGTATCATCCAGAACAGGCAATCCATAGACAACAGATATTATGTGGGACAGGGAAAAATAGAAGAAATTGCTGCTTATGTGAAGGAACTTGAAATAGATACAGTGGTGTTCAATGATGAATTAAGCGGCTCACAAATAAGAAACATCGAAGAGATAATTGAGGCAAAGGTAGTAGACAGAACAAACCTCATACTTGACATATTTGCAAAAAGAGCCCTTACAAAAGAAGGACAGCTTCAGGTTGAGCTGGCCCAGTTAAAGTACAGCCTTCCAAGGCTCATAGGACTAAACAATAACCTTTCAAGGACAGGAGGAGGAATAGGCACAAGAGGCCCTGGAGAACAAAAGCTTGAACTTGACAGAAGGCGCATAAAGGAAAAAATAAACGACATTCAAAATCAACTTGAAGACCTTGGAAAAGTCAGAGAAACAAAACGCAAGAAAAGAATGAAGGATCAGGTTCCCATAATATCAATTGTAGGCTACACAAATGCAGGAAAATCAACACTCTTAAATGCGCTCATGGACAGCGAGTATGGTGAAAAGGATGATGCAGAACATAAAAAAGTATTTGCACAGGATATGCTTTTTGCAACACTTGACACGGAACTGAGAAGAGTGACGCTTCCGGGAGGCAAGAAGGCAGTATTTTCAGACACGGTTGGATTCATTAAGAAACTCCCCACACAGATTGTTGAAGCGTTCAAG
>NZ_JAJUJR010000226.1 GCF_029265225.1 Sedimentibacter sp. | reverse complement strand
GTTTAGGCGGTATGGGCAGATTCAAAATGCCGTTCTAAGATGGCTAACCCTATTTTTCAGAGTGTATTACAGTTGTTAGAATTAGGATTTTCCTTTTTCATATACAAAAGATTATAAGGAGGTGACAATATGTCAGTTAAAATTAGATTAAAAAGAATGGGTTCCAAAAAGAAACCTTTTTACAGAATAGTAGTTGCTGATTCTCGTTCTCCAAGAGATGGACGTTTCATTGAAGAAATAGGATTCTACAATCCAGTTTCTGAACCAAAAGAAATAAAGATCAACGATGAAAGCGCAATAAAATGGTTGAACAACGGAGCAAAACCTACAGATACAGTTAGCATGTTATTCAAGACTAACGGTATTTATGAAAAAAGAGATGAAAATAAATAAGAGGTGATATAATGGGTGAATTAGTAGAATATATAGCAAAATCACTAGTTGATAATCCCGATCTTGTAACGGTCAATGAAGTTGAAGGCAGTCAATCACTGATAATAGAATTAAAAGTTGCTCCTGATGACATGGGTAAGGTAATCGGAAAACAAGGCAGAATTGCAAAGGCTATAAGAACTGTAGTCAAAGCTGCTGCCACAAAAGAAAACAAAAGAGTTATAGTTGAGATTATTCAGTAATAGTCCATGTAATGGACAGAGGTAAAGATGAAGGAATATATTAAAGTTGGAAAAATAGTAAACACTCATGGTGTCAAGGGCTGTATGAAATGCATACCGTTGACCGATGATATGGAAAGATTTGATGAGCTTGAATATGTCTATACAGAAAAAGACAACAAAAAGCGAAAAATTAAAAATGTGTGGTACCGCAAAGGATTGGTTTATCTGGAGCTTGAAGATATCAATGATATGGATGCTGCAGAATCACTAAGAAACACATTTATTTCCATATACGATGACCAGCTTAGAGAATTGCCTGAAGGTTCTTACTATTTGTTTGACCTTGAAGGCATGGACGTATATTCTGATTTGGGAGAATATATCGGAAAGATAAGCGAAGTATATCAGACCGGAGCAAATGATGTCTATGAAGTTGTAGACAAAAATAAATCCTATTTAATACCTGCTGTCAAGGATGTTGTCAAGGAAGTCAGCGTTAAAGAAAAGAAAATGGTTATACATGTCATTGAGGGGTTGCTGGAATGAGATTTGACGTAGTTACATTATTTCCAGAGCTTATTGATATTTATACAAAAAACGGAATCATCGGCAGAGCTGTGGAAAACGGCCTGTTTGACATTGGATATGCCAATCTTAGGGATTATTCCGAAGACAAGCATAAAAAGGTAGATGATTATCCCTACGGCGGTGGTCCAGGCATGCTTTTAAAGCCTGAGCCCATGTTCAACGCCCTAGATGCTATAAAAAAGATAATTCATATATTATTTATTTATCACCAAAAGGCAGTTTATTTAATCAAAATAAAGCAAAAGAACTATCCGGCAAAGAACATATTGTCCTCATTGCAGGGCATTATGAAGGCATAGACCAAAGAATCATCGACAAATATGTGGATGAAGAAATATCTATGGGAGATTATGTTCTTACAAGCGGCGAACTTCCTGCTCTCATGCTTATTGATGCAGTCGGAAGATTATTGCCTGGAGTTTTGGGATCAGATGAATCTTCTGTTGAGGAATCTCACAGCGGAAGTTTACTTGAATATCCGCAATACACCAGACCGGAAAAATATAAAGACATGGAAGTTCCGGAAATTTTATTGTCCGGACACCATAAAAACATAGAAGAATGGCGTTTGTTCAAGGCAATTGAAATTACCTTAAAAAGACGTCCCGATATGGTAAAGGACAGCAGCATAATTGAAAAATACAACAAATTGTCTGTGAAATACAAATAAGGGTTGTATGTGTTCAGGCTCTGTGATATAATGCACTAGAGTATACGGCGGTCCTCTGTACAAAGAGTAACAAGAACGCTTAGGCGAAGGGAGGTATACAAATGGACTTAATAAAATCTATAGAAAACGAACAGCTTAAAGGTGATGTTACACCTTTCAATGTTGGAGATACAATAAAAGTACACGTTAAAATAAAAGAAGGTAACAGAGAAAGAATCCAGGTTTTCGAAGGCGTTGTTATCAGAAGACAACACGGAAGCAACAGAGAAACTTTCACAGTAAGAAAAATTTCTTACGGAATCGGAGTTGAAAGAACATTCCCTGTACATTCACCAAAGATTGAAAAAATCGAAGTAACTAGACGTGGTCAAGTTAGACGTGCTAAATTGTTCTACCTGAGAGAAAGAACTGGTAAGGCAACTAAAGTTAAAGAGTTGAAGAATTATTAATTGAGGGCGGATGTCCTCAATTTTTTTTGAAAGATAAGAGGTATGATATGAATATAAATTGGTATCCGGGTCACATGAAAAAAACAAAGGACCTGCTTCAGGAAAACATAAAGCTGGTCAATATTGTTATTGAAGTAATAGATGCGAGAATTCCATTAAGCAGCAAAAATCCGGACTTTGACAGCTTGTTCAGAGACAAGAAAAGGCTGATTGTTTTAAACAAATATGACCTGTCTGATCCAAATTCAAACAAACTGTGGGAAGATTATTACAGGAGCAAGGGCTGGAGTGTTGTTCTTTACAACTCAACAAACAACAAGGAACTTAAAAAACTGGAAACAGCCATTGCTGATGCTTCAAAGGAAATTGTAGAAAGATATAAAAATAAAGGCATTCTCAACAGAACCATTAAGGCAATGATAGTTGGAATTCCAAATGTAGGCAAATCAACTCTCATAAATTCACTTTGCAAAAGGAAAAGTGCCAAAACAGGAAACATGCCGGGAATTACCAAAGGTAAACAGTGGATACATCTTGCAGGCAACATTGATCTGTTGGATACGCCTGGCATACTGTGGCCGAAATTCGAAGATAAAATAGGTGCCTTGAACCTTACATTTACAGGAGCCATAAAGGACGAAGTACTTGAGCTTGAAGAAATTTCACTGAAGTTTGTTGAAAAGATGGCTGAGATGGGCAAAGTCAATGCAATATTGGAAAAGTACCAAATTGAAGCAGGAGATAAACCCCTTGATATTCTGGACAATATTGCTCATAAAAAAGGATACATTCTTCCAAACAAGGACATTGACTATCTGAGGGTTGCCAATCTTTTGCTGAACGACTTCAGAGCAGGAAAATTGGGAAGAATTACTTTGGAAACACCTGAAAATGCAATTAAGAATTAAGAGTTAAGAATTAATAATTAAAAGAAAAATCAGGCGGAGCCTGATTTTAACCATCATTCTTAATTCTTAATTATTCATTCTTAATTTTAAACGGGAGGGTAATATGCTTACAATTGAAAAAGAAATTTGGGACAAGGGCTATAACTATGTTGCGTGCATTGACGAAGTCGGAAGGGGCTGCCTTGCAGGAAGCGTTGTTGCATGTGCTGTTATAATGCCTAAAGACTTATTGATAGAAGGCGTGAATGATTCTAAAAAGCTCACAGCCAAAAAAAGAGACAAGATGTTCGATCTCATCATGGATGCTGCTGTTGCCGTTGGAATAGGCGAAATGGACTGCAAAACAGTTGATGAGATAAACATTAAAAATGCTACTAAACTTGCCATGATGCAGGCAATAGCAAATTTGAGGGATGTTGAAGGAAATGCAGTCATTCCTGACTACCTTCTCATTGATGCAGAAAAACTTGATCTTCCGCTGCCACAGTCAAACATTATACATGGAGACGCAAGGTGCCACGGAATTGCGGCTGCTTCTATAATCGCGAAAGTTACACGCGACAGGCAGATGGACGAGCTGGACAAAGAGTATCCCGTTTACAGTTTTTCAAAAAACAAGGGATACGGAACAAAGGATCATGTGCAGGCACTTCTGAAGTTTGGGCCAATTAAGATTCACAGAAAAACATTTTTAAAGAAAATTCTTAACACTGACGAGCAGTTGAATTTCTTGTAAGGAGTATTTATGGAAATAAAGCCATATACACATAAAGTGCAGTATTATGAAACAGATCAGATGGGTGTTGTTCATCACTCAAATTACATAAGGTGGTTTGAAGAAGCAAGAATTGATTTTTTGGAAAAATCAAATCTTAATTATGAAAATCTTGAAGCTGAAGGAATAATGAGCCCGGTTACAGCCGTTGATTGCAAGTACAAGTCAGCTGCCAGGTTCGGACAGTCGGTAGAAATAATCACAAAACTCCAAAGCTTCAACGGCGTAACATTTTCTATCATTTATTGTGTAACTGATAAGCAAACAGGAGAAAT
>NZ_JAJUJR010000433.1 GCF_029265225.1 Sedimentibacter sp. | reverse complement strand
TTGAACTCACTGCCGATATGGAAGCAGTTTTATTGATTCCCTGGAATTCAAACTCTATGTCATATTTTCCTGAATCTTTGAATGTCAGCATGCCGTTTGATATGTTTATACCTTCCTTGTCAAGGGGATATATGAGAACATGGTCTGTAATGTTTACTTTTCTTGTTCCGTAAATTGCATAAACATTGAAGTTAACCTTTGTTGCCGTGTTGTAGACTTTATCCGAAAAATCAAACTCCAATCTCTCCGGTGTTTCCTTGTACTTCAGGTACAGATTAAGCACATTACATTCACAGGTCGAATCGCTGTTAAGCTGTCCGTATCCTATTTCAGAGACGTAATCATGTTTGAACAAATCAGACATGGCAGCATTGACACTTTCCTGGGAAAGATTCTTACTTACCCTCACGGAAATTTTAAGGGGATGATAATTGATTTTTCTTTCAAGTATGTCTCTTAACTCATCTATATCTTCGGCAGTGTTTTCATCCATGTAAATGTCAAGTCCCGTGTCCATGAGAAGTTTGTCATAACCAAGCTCTGTCAGGTAATCAAAGTAACTTTTTGTGCTTTGAGGCAAAGCCAGATTCGTATCTATGGTATGGTCCTTTAATATTTCATTGTCTGTAAGCATGTAGTAGCTGTATGACACAGTACCGTTGTCAGGAAGAGGATCATCCCAAGTAGTGTCCATGTGGAACCAGTGTTCACCAAGCTTTACCAGATTCCATATGTGGGGTTCGCCATTTCCGGTTCCAGATACAAGCTTAACAGGAATTCCAAGCTTTTCAAGCATGTTGTAAGCAAGAAGGGCATAGCCGTTGCATACGGATGTACCTTCCATCAGCAGGTCGTAATCGGAAAAATATTGAAAAGTTGAATCATACTTGCCGTTTAGCACAATGTAATCATGAACAGCTTTCACCTTTTCATGGTCATTCATGGACGGATCAATAATTTCTGAAAGTATGACGTCTATTTTTTTGTCAGCCTCAAGTCTTTTTGATACTGTTATAATATAATTAATTTCCACATTGATGTTTGTAGTTCTTGAGCGCGGGTATTCGGTTATTGTCCAGCTTGCTGACTTAATGTTTGAATTTACATATATATCTTTGTCTACTGCATCCTGAATTGTTTCTTCAATGTTATCAATTGTTCCCGTATATTTGATTTCAATGTCCTGATTGTAATTGCTCATTTGTTCGAATAAAACATTTTCCAGTTCCTCAAAAGTGTCAGCTTCATAAACAACACCATAAGCTTCAAAGGAAAAGGCAGCAATAAAAATCAATAAGGAGCTTACAGTTGTTTTCAAAATGGTTCTTTTCATTTAATCACCTTCCCGTTCTTCATAAAACCATTATATACTATTTTGCGGCAAGTTTAAAGCATTATAAATTTTAACATCATGTTGAATGATGACATAATTTATTGTATTATAAATTGACGAACATAGTACGCCGCAATTAATTAGACGTTGAAATTATAGAAAAAGTTTCAAAAAAAGGAGAAATAATGTATAAAAATATTTTAAATAATATTTTAATGATGGATGTTCCCTCTGCCGGAATATATGAACTTATTGAAAACGGCGAAATGAATAATATTATACCTGAACTTTCAAAGCTTAAGGGCTTTGAACAGCATACTCCTTACCACGACAAGGATGTGCTTGACCACACCATGGCAGTTCTTGACGGCATAAAGCCGAATTTGAAACTTAGGATGGCTGCTCTTCTCCATGATATTGGAAAACCCGACTGCTTCACCGTGGATGAAAAGGGCAGAGGGCATTTTTACGGGCATCACATAAAATCAGCTGAAGACAGCGAAAAAATACTTAACAGACTTGATTATGATCATGAATTTACAAGAGATGTTAAAACCCTCATAAGATATCATTACATCAAGGAAATAGTT
>NZ_JAJUJR010000184.1 GCF_029265225.1 Sedimentibacter sp. | reverse complement strand
GATTCCCACAAGCCTCTTTGAACCCTTTACGGAACCAAGTATGTTCATGGCATCTCCTATGGATGAGGAATCCAGGCTTCCAAAACCTTCATCAATAAACATGGTGTCAATTTTAATGCCTCCTGACTGAGCCTGTACAACTGCAGACAGTCCAAGGGACAGGGCAAGTGATACAAGGAATTTTTCTCCTCCTGACAAGCCTGCAACGCTTCTTTTTTCTCCTGAATAACCGTCAAAAACTTCCAGCTCCAGACCCGCCTTTCTTGTTCGTCCGCTTCCTTCAAGGGTTCTGCAAAGCTGGTATCTTCCTCCGTGAACATTTTTCAAAAGGCGGTTGGCCTCAACTGTAACGCTGGTGAGCATTACTCCGAGAACGTAACGCCTCAGGCTTATTCCCTTATCTCCTCTAAGAGTTGTTCCAAAGCTGTAATAGGAGTCATATTTCCGTATGAGTTCCTGAAGGATTTTCTGTTCTCTGTCTACACGTTTAACAAGAGATTCCAGCCTGTTTTTCCTTTCATTTTGAAGTGCAGACTGTTTTTCCAGCTGAGTGATTTTATTTTCCATCTCGCTGACCTTGGTTTTCATGGCTTCAATGTCAGGTCTTGATTTGTTTTCTGTAAGTTTGTTAAGTCTTTCAAGATTTTTTGCAACGGATTTCTTTTCAATGATGTAATCCTGTATTTTTTTGTCCCACTCATCCAAGGTATCCTGATTAGTAAGGAATGATTTGAATTCCTGTGTGTCGGCAAATCCATTGGATTTAAGCGATTCAAGGTACTCTTCCTTTGAAGAGCTGTAATCTCTGCTCTTGTTGTCGAAATCTTCCTTGAGGAATAAAAGGGAAGCACTTGACGAACTTAATGCTTTGTCGGCAATAAGGCTTTTTTCTGTGAGATTAGACAGCTCATCAGCATACTTGTTTATTTCATTTTTGAAAAGGTTGATTTTCATAATCAGTGCTTTTTCATCATCTATGCCGGAAATTTTTCTCAAGCTTAAGGAGTTGTAGTTTGCAGCGCTTTCTTCCTTTAATTTGCTTTGAGAAGACAACTGAGCGCTAAGCTGGGAAAATTGGTTTTCAAGCTTTGTGATTTCAGACGACAGTCTTTCAATTGCATCCATTAATGCATTTAATTTTCCTGCTTCTGCTTCAGCTGTTTTTAATTCTGATATTATGTCTTCCTTTTTATAACCTTCAAGGCCTTTTGTTAATTCTTTAATTTCATTTTCAAGACTCTGGTATTTCTCGGACTTTGAAGATTTAGCTGCTTCCTGTCGGGCAATTATGTTGTTAAGTTCCGATGCTTCCTGACTCAATTTATCCAAATCGGTGCGCAGATCTCTGATAACCGCCGAATCTACATCTTCCGATGACTTTGATGCCTTTTCCGGATGATGGACACTGCCGCAGACAGGGCATGGTTTACCTTCTTCAAGTTTTTCACTTATAATATAGGCTGTTTGTTCAATATAACTGTTGTATGTCCTGTCATAAATGTCCATTTTCGATGCAAAGGTGTTTCTATTTTTTTCAAGGTCCCTATTGAGCGTATTTATTGCATTTTCTGTTTTCTTTATTTCAAGTCCGGTAATATTAAGCTCCATTGTTTTTTTGTCAAGGAGCATGAATTTTTCTGCCTTTTCCCTGAGCTCCGGCAGTTTCATGCTGTAATTCTTGAAAATGAAATCCCTTTTGTCGGAATATTTCTTCAGCTTGTCCCTGGCTGCAGCAAGCATTTCCTGATTTAAGTTTTCTTCAGCCTTAAGTTTGTCATACTTTTTGCCTTCACTTTCAGATGACAATCTGGCATTAGAAATTTGACTGTAGACGTCAATCAGGCCTTCGGCTTTTATTTTGTTTTCCTTCAGCCTTTCAATTTCATTTTCTCTTTTTTTAAGTTCGTCCAGTGACTTTTGTACATTTTCCCTTGCAATAATGCATTCGCCATTGTTTTTTTTCTCAGTCTCAAGCCTTTGTCTTGCATCATTGAACTGGGCATGCAAACTGGCTGCATTTACGTATTTTTGTTCAATGCTTTGTGTCTTCCTTCCTTTATCGAGTTTTGCAGAAAGAATGCTGATGCTGTTTTCCTGTTCCTTGATAGTTTTGAGTTCATTTTCAGTCCTTGTTTTTTCCTCGAACAAATTAAAAAGATCTGTATGAATTTCCAGCTTTGTTTTTTCTGCTGAAAGTATACCAGCAGCATCTTTCTTTTCGCCGGAAGTAATCTCAATGTTTTTTGTCAGCTCAGAAATCTGATTGTCCAGATCTTCAACTGTTCCGGCGTTTTCAGATTTAAGGATCATGTTGATGTTTTCTCTTTTCACTGTAACATCACGGCTTATGTTTCTTGCCTCATTGCATATCCATTCTGCAGCTTCCTGCCACTTTTCTGCATTGAACAATGTAACAAGAATATCTTCTTTTTCTTCAGACTTTGCCACAAGGAGCTTTTCAAACTTACCCTGAGGAAGCATTATAACTTGTATGAACTGCTCGTGGTTAAGGCCTATTATATCACAAGCTTTTTGTTCAACATCCTTTATCTTGGGGTTTTCAAAAAACGGAACAAATATTCCGCTGCTGTCAAGAAACATGGCGTTTTGCGTTGAGGTATATTCCTTTGTACCGTTTCGCTTTGTTCGTATATTTAAATTTCTTGTAAATTTGTATGTTTTTTCGGAAACCTTGAAAATGAATTCAACTTCCGTGGGAATTTCTTCCCTGCACAGCTGGCAGCGCATGGCTGTAATGTCTCCTCGCTGTCCGCCGCTTGATTTACCGTAAAGGGCGTAAGTCATAGCATCAAGTATGGTGGTTTTCCCGGAGCCTGTTATGCCGTGAATAAGAAACACTCCTGAATTTTCAAATTTACAGAAATCTATTTCCTGTTTTTTAACGTATGGGCCAAAGGCCTGAAAAGACAGTTTTAAAGGTATCATTGCATTACCTCCTGACTGCCCAGTGCTTCCATTGCTTTCTGGAATAGTTCCATCTGTTCATCCGTAACATCACTTCCTGTCACTTCTTTATAGAATTTTTCAAGTATGTCATCCGGAGAAAGGGTGTAAAGTTCTTCTACAGTGAGCTGGTTTTCCTCTGTTTCATTCATTTTTCCCGTGATGTTCAACAAGTTAACATAGTACGTCCTGAAAAGTTCAACGGCTTCCATGCCTGCATATATGTCGGTGATTTCAATTTTGATGTAGTCGTCCTTTTTTTTATCCTGCTTTGCAAATTCAAGAACTTCATCAAAAGTCCCTCTGATGATTCTTGTTTCCCTGAGAGGCACAATTTCAAGTTCCCTGTATTTAATGCCATCTTCAATGTCAAGCAATGTAATAGTCTTTGAGTGTTTTGCTTCGCTGAATGAATATTTGATGGGGGAGCCGCTGTACCTTATGTTATAGCCCCTGTCCTGTGCCTTGTGAAGGTGTCCCATGGCAACATAATCAAACCCGTCAAATATTTCCGAAGGAACAACAGATGAACCTCCCACAAGGGCTGTTCTGTCGCTTTCAGACAATACAGAGCCGCTTACGAAGCAGTGGCACATGAGAATGTTGCTGCTTCCAGGCTTAAAGTTTTGTTTGATGTTTTTAAGTACGATTTCCATTGCATCTGCATAGCTGGATATTTTTTCTTCAGGATACAGTGCTTTTACTTCGTCAACATTGAAGTAGGGAAGGGGGTAGATGCTTAAATTTCCTATTTCAACAGCTTTGATGTCATTGGATAGTTTTCCGTATATATGAAGTCCTGCTTTTTTCAACAATTCATTGCATGAAGCGAGGCGTGCTGCTCCATCGTGGTTGCCGGCTGCAATTACTACGGGAATTCCTATGTCGTTGCACAGTCTAGTAACGGCATAATTGTACAAGGTGATTGCTTCGGCACTTGAAACAGAATGGTCAAAAACATCGCCTGCAATTATAACTGCATCAATTTTTTGTTCCTGAACGACATTTAAGAGATAGTCGATGAAGTATCTCTGCTCCTCGGCCAGTGAAGCATTGTGAAGGCTTATGCCAAGATGCCAGTCAGATGTATGGATTATTTTCATGTTTTCTCCTTTAAAACAATTGCGGTATAAAAATCAGAGCGCAATATGCGCTCAGTTTGATAAATATGGCATATGATGGTAAATATGCATTTCAGTCTGTAGGGGAGGACCTTGTGTCCTCCCGATATAACAAAATACTTGAATCAATAACACGGGCGGATACAAGATCCGCCCCTACAAATCGATAAATTGACATTTATGATGAACTCGAAATCACGGATTGTAGGTCAGTGTCCTCCCGCAGATAACAGCCGAATGTAATCTATATTAGAATCCTAAATTTTCTCCAACCAAAATAACCTTTATTTTGTTGTGCGGCTTGCAGTATCTTGTAACAAGTATCTGTGAGCAAAGTGTGTCAGGCATTGTGCATTCTGAACATTTTCCTGTTGCACGGCACGGTGTGTTTGAATTTGTTCTGAAAGCATTTGGAACAGTTGCTTCAGTTCTTGCTCTTTTCATTGCAGTATCTATGTCTGTTGCAACCTTGTTCATACCTGCAATAACAATCACGCTGTCAGGACCGTAGCAGTAAGCAGCCAGTCTGTTTCCGTTTCCGTCAATGTTCAGGAGTTCTCCGTTAATTGTTATGGCGTTTGTGCTTGTTAAAAACACATCTGCAGTGAGGGCCTGTTTCATTAGTCGTACTCTTTCTTCAGGTGATTTTGCCTTGTCTCTGTCTATTACTGCTATTTGTTTTTCTTCAAGCAGTTTTTTTATGCCAAGTTCATCAACAGTGTATGAACCTCCCCATGAAACCACATCATCCTGATTTATCATTGACATTGCTTTTTCTATAGCTTCTTCTCTTGTGTCAACGTAGTATCCTTCCATACCTCTTTTTTGAAGGTTTTTTATAATTGTATCACTTTTTACTTTATATGATTCCTTTAGAAAATCCATATAACTCCTCCTTATGATTAGCGTCATTTTATTATATAAT
>NZ_JAJUJR010000173.1 GCF_029265225.1 Sedimentibacter sp. | reverse complement strand
GAAACTGAAAATCTATCCTGCTCTTTCCACGGGAATTCTTCTTCCGGTTCTCATGATATTCAACATGGGAATAAAGGGTGAAAATTATCAGGCCGTAGGAATTGAATATCTTTATCTTTATTTTATGATTGTTTCTGTTTCAACTGTATTGGGACTTGTCAAATATTCTTCAGCATGGAAGGGTTGTTACGTGTACATATCTTCCGGCTTTGAACTCATGGAAGAAGTTTACCGGGGCGTGCTTAAGGCAGTTTTATTCCGCTTTATGATTCCTGTTGAAATTTTTGGGGCAATTATTTATGTCGCATTGTTTAAGGAAATGTTTTTACTGGATATTGCTGTTGTTTTTCTTGCAGGAATTGCAGCTTTGCCTCTTTTAGGGAAAATATACATTTCAGAATGTCCTTTTTCCAGACAACTTGAAGAATCAAACCAAAGGGATTCAATTTATAAAACACTGCTCACACTTCTGATTGCCGGTGTATTAGCCGGACTGCACGCATTTTCCTATAAGATACCAAACGGCACGCTTATTTATGCTGCAGTCCTGATTGTATTCACTCCATGGTGCTGGAAACATGTGGTGCCGCAAAAAAATAAGTAAATATTTCATCATCTTAAGATTATCTTTGTACAGTTCTGACATTAAAGGCGGGCAGTACCCGCCTCGTTATGATAGATCTTGCTGGTTTTTAATATCAGCACGAAGATTCAACATTGAGACAAGTTACAAATTTAAAATACAAATTCAGTTGTTACAAAAGCTTCTATTAAGAGATTTCCCGGTACAATAGGCGTTGAAGCAGCAAGCTCACGTCTGAAAGGTTCAACAGGAAATGAGCTGTTTTCTGTTATTTGAACGATTATGGGATTTTTTCCTGTACCCAGATTCATGGAAATTGATTTTGCTTTTTGAACTGCATTCATGACAGCCATGTTAAGTGCCTGCTGATAGTACATTTCCCTGTTTGAAACATCAAATGTTATGAGGTCAACAATATTGGCTCCTGCATTTACGGAAGAATCAATAATGCTTCCGGCCATATCAATGTTATTTGTTCTGATTTCAATGATATTTCTGACAGAATAGCCTCTGTCTATTTGTCTGCCGTCTTCATAATCGTATACCTTGTCAATGGAATACTGGTATGTTTTTACATCTGATATTCCCATGCGCTGAAGTGCCTGAATGATTGACTGCATGGTACTGGCATTTGATGACTGAATTTGAAGCAGATTGTTTCCAGCAGTCTGTACTCCCAAACGTATTACTGCAACGTCAGGGGTAGCATATACCATGCCCTGGCCTGCTAAAATCATAGTCCTTTGCTGAGATGAATTATCCATATAATTTCTTGACATTTTAAAACCGCCTTTCATGAATTTATTAAATTATATTCAGAAAGAAAGATTATTTAACTTAATATGACTGAGAATAAACAAATTATTAATGAGTATATTATGGAAACTTAATGAAAAAATAATTTATTAATATTAGAATATAATAAGCAGGAGAAAATTATTGCGTGATTTAAATATTTATATTATATTTAAATAAAAATGCATTATGGAGGAATTATGAAATTTTTGTGGACTACAATTCATGTTAAGGATATGGAAGAATCATTAAAATTTTACCAGGATGTCGTTGGACTTAAATTGGTTAACCGATTTAATGCAGGACCGGAAATGGAAATTTGTTTTTTAGGAGAAGATGACACAAAACTTGAGCTAATATGCAGCGAAAAATTCAAGAACATTCAGGCTGGCAATGCTGTGACATTGGGATTCAATGTTAACTCACTTGATGAAATGATCAGCCTTGTAAATGAAAAGGGCATTGGAATAAAAACAGGACCGGTACAGCCGAATCCAAATTTAAAGTATTTTATTGTGCTTGACCCGAATGGGGTTAAAATACAATTTGCAGAGCAAAGTGGCAAGGAATAACAATATTGATTGGAGAATAAATGTTGAATATTCAAAAAAACTGGAAAAGTGACATTGTACTGTTTCTTTCAAGCCAGACAGTATCCTTGTTTGGTTCATCGCTGGTTCAGTATGCAATAATGTGGCACATAACCCTTCAGACAAAGTCGGGGCTTATGATGACCATATCAATCATATGCGGTTTTCTTCCTGTGTTTTTCCTGTCACCATTTGCAGGTGTGTGGGCTGACCGTTACAACAGGAAAATATTAATCATGCTTTCTGATTCGCTGATTGCAGTATGCACGCTTGTGGTTGCTGTTTTGTTTTTCTCGGGATACAGAGAAATATGGCTTTTGTTTGCAGCTTCATCAATACGTGCATTTGGTACAGGAATTCAGACTCCTGCAGTGGGCGCCTTTATTCCTCAGATGGTTCCAGAAGAAAAACTTACAAAGGTTATGGCAACAAACGGAAGCATTCAGTCAATGGTCACGTTGCTTTCTCCAATGGCAAGCGGTGCTCTTCTTACAGTGACGTCAATTGAAACAATTTTTCTCATAGATGTTTTCACTGCTGCCGTAGCCGTCGTGATACTTTTATTTCTTAATGTACAGCCTCACAAAAGGGCCCTTGAGAAGCTGGAAGAAAGCTATGTTAAAGACATGAAGGATGGAATAGTATATATTAAAGAGCATGGTTTTTTAAAAGTGTTTTTTATGTTCATGGCTGTTTTTTACATTCTGGTTTCTCCTTCAGCATTCCTTACGCCGCTTCAGGTTACAAGAAGCTTTGGAGACCAAGTATGGAGGCTTACTGCCATTGAGGTTGTATTTTCTGTGGGAATGATGGCAGGAGGATTGATCATGGCATCCTGGGGAGGATTTAAAAATAAAATCCACACCATGGGGTTGTCAGGGCTTGTAATGGGTGTGTGCTCAATTGCTCTTGGAGTGGTTCCCAACTTCTGGATTTATATTTCGTTCATGGGATTGTTCGGTGTAGTCATGCCCATATTCAACACACCTGCCATGGTACTACTGCAGGAAAAAGTGTCAGGAGATTTTCTCGGAAGAGTTTTCAGCGTCATGAGCATGATTTCAAGCATCATGATGCCTGCTGCAATGCTTGTTTTCGGACCCGTGGCAGACAGGGTAGAAATTGAGTATCTGTTGATTGGAACAGGTGTATTTATACTGATTCTTTCGTCAATGTTCATAAAAAACAATTCTCTTCTGGAGGCCGGAAAGCCGGTGACTGTTCAGGACGGTGGAAAAGATGAAAAAGATAATTAGTGACCATTTAGACAAGCTTGAAAAAAAGGAACAAAAAATACTCAGCGCCAAAAGGAATTTGTTGGATGAAAAGCTTGAGCCATTCATGGAAAAGGTTGAATCCAAGGTGCCTGAAAATGTTAAAAGCACTTTGAATGCTGCTTTTTGCAAGTCTTTTCAGCTTGTTTTTAAAAATGGAACCAAGTATATTGAAAAACTTTACAACAAGGGAAAAATCCAGTCCGACCACAACATGAACGATTTTAAGCTTAATAGTACATTAAACAGAAAAACTCTCAAAAAGCTCGACAGGCATGCTGTGAGAGCCAATCTGTTAAACACGTCCATTTCAGCCATAGAAGGAGCTGGACTTGGATTTCTTGGAATGGGTCTTCCGGATATACCTCTTTTTACAGCCATGATTTTGAAAACAATTTATGAAATATCCCTGAGCTATGGATTTGTGTATGAGCTTGATGACGAAAAAATATACATTTTAAACCTCATATGTGCTTCTCTTTCAAAAGGTGAGGAACAAAGGAGATTTAATGACCGCGTTGATGAAATTTCAGCTAAAATTGACGGCCATTTTTTGCTGGATAACAAGCTGGAAGAAGAAATTTCACGTGCATCAAAAATATTGTCTGATTCAATGCTTGCATCAAAATTTGTCCAGGGAATACCCGTTGTTGGGGTTGTGGGCAGCTTCACAAATTACAAGATAATCAATAAAATAAGCAGTTACAGCACCATCAAATATAAAAAATGATACCTGAACAACAAAAAATAAAGCAAGGCTAAGGCCTTGCTTTTACGCTCCCTGACTATACATCATTTCATACTGGTTTTTGGAGATGTCTTTGTAAATGCTTTCAATTTCAGCTTCAATCAAATCTTTTATATTGCCCTCATACGTTATTCTTGCGCATATTCCGCAGCTTGAGCTTAATTTTCTCGGAACAGGCTGCAGCAAACACGCAATGTTCAGTTTGGACATTTTCTTTTCAAATTTGATGGCACCGGAATGTGTGAAAAAAACTATTGTATAATTCATTTCAAACCTTTAATGGTGGATATGTCGTCATGAGATTCAACTTCCACTGAATATCCACGGCTTAAGAGAAATTTTTTTACGTTTGTTCTGGACGTGTTGTTGTCCACAATTACCTCAATTGACCCTGGATTTGCATCAAGAGCCTTTTTTGTCATCAAGACAGGCTGTGGACAAGATGTTCCGCATGTATCTATTTTCATTTTACACCTCTAATTATTTTTTTTAATAATGTCTGAGTTGGCTACGGACAATATCAGCAGCATAACAAGACATATGATGACAGCTGTCTGGCCGTTTGCTGTTGGACCCTTTCCGCTTGATGCAAGAGCAAAATTGTGGCATACAGCAGCTCCAACAATCATTCCCATAACAGTTACTGCTGAATCAGAATTTCCTTCTCCTGAAAGAATGAGCTGTCTTAAAGGGCAGCCCCCAAGCAGTACTGATCCCCAGCCAACAAGGAGCATTCCCATGAAGTTCCACAATCCGTCAGTGTGAGCTATGGGCTGTTCAGTGAATCCAAGCTTGAAATTTCCCATTGCCATGTTTCCTGCGGCTGTTACAACTATTATTGCTATGAAGCCAAGAAGCAGATAATTTTGATTGAACATTATTTTGTCTCTCATGCCGCCAACCATGCAAAGCCTTGTTTTCTGTGCAAGTGCTCCTACTGCAAGACCTGCTGCCAATGATATGTACATTGGAGAATACATTGAGCCCGGACCTTCCTTGCTGAAGAATATAAATGCAGGGGCTGCAATTAAAAGAACAAGCAGTGAAAGAGCAAATACAGGCATTATATAACCATCAAATGATGATGTCTTGTAATTTCTTTTCAATGTAAATCCTTTGTTTAAAAATATTATTCCAACACCTATGCCAGCTGCAAAACCCACAAGTCCTACAACAGCATTAAGATCTCCTCCTCCTAT
>NZ_JAJUJR010000025.1 GCF_029265225.1 Sedimentibacter sp. | reverse complement strand
CTTTACGCTGTTGGTGGAAAGCCCGGAGTTGCTGAAACTGCCATGAAAAATGTACATGAAAAATATCCAGGAATAAAAATTGCCGGGTATCATCACGGATATTTCAAGGGAGCACACTTGGGCCAGGGCGGACATGAAGAAGAACAGAAGGTTGTTGATGAAATAAACATGCAGGAACCGGACATATTGTTTGTTGGCTTCGGAGCGAAAAAGCAGGAACAATGGATTGAATTCAACAAGGATAAAGTCAATGCCAAAATTATCATAGGCAACGGCGGAACAATCGACGTACTTGCTGGCAATGTGAAAAGGGCTCCTGACATATATGTGAACTTAGGCCTTGAGTGGCTGTACAGACTCATAAAGGAACCAAACAGAATATCAAGGCAGGCAGTGCTGCCCGTATTTATGCTAAAGGTAATTTTTGGAAATAAAAATATAGTAAAAGAAATAAAATAGGAGGCATAAAATGAAATTATTTATCGATACAGCCAATGTTGATGAAATAAGAAAAGCAAATGACATGGGTATAATCTGCGGAGTTACAACAAATCCTTCACTTATTGCCAAAGAAGGAAGAAAATTTGAAGAAGTTGTAAGAGAAATAACACAAATTGTTGACGGGCCCATAAGTGCAGAAGTTATCAGCCTTGATTCAGAAGGAATGATAAAAGAAGCAGTTGAACTGGCCAAAATACACAAAAATATCATTATAAAAATACCAATGACTGCAGAAGGACTTAAGGCAGTGAAGGTTTTAAGCAGTGAAAACATCAAAACCAACGTAACTCTGATATTTTCTGCTGGTCAGGCTCTTCTTGCTGCAAGGGCGGGAGCAACATATGTAAGCCCGTTTGTGGGAAGACTTGATGATATAAGCACAGACGGAATGGAACTTATTTCTGAAATAGTTGACATATTCAATTATCACAACATAAAATCAGAAATCATAGCAGCAAGCATAAGACACCCTATGCATGTGACACAGGCTGCAAGAATAGGCTGCCACATAGCAACAGTTCCATACAAGGTTCTTGTTCAGATGACAAAGCATCCTCTTACAGACAAAGGAATTGAACAGTTCCTGAAGGATTGGGAAACAGTTCCAAAGAATTAATGATTTGAATCGAGTTAAGAATTAAGTGTTCCTGAACTGAAGTTTTAACTCAATTAATAAAAAACGGAGGAAAATATGAAATATGATGATTTGAAACTCACAGCACAGAATTTAAGAAAAAATATTCTGACTATGATTCATGAAGCAAAATCAGGGCACCCGGGAGGGTCTCTTTCAGCTGTTGAAATTGTAACATACCTGTACTTCAGAGAAATGAACATTAATGATCCTCATGACGAAGGAAGGGACCGCTTTGTTCTTTCAAAAGGACACGGTGCTCCAGTTCTGTATTCAGCACTGATGGAAAAGGGCTTCATAAGCAAGGAGCTCATGGGTACATTAAGACAGGTTAACTCTAAACTTCAGGGACACCCTGACATGAAAAAGCTACCAGGAGTTGAAGCTTCAACAGGATCTCTTGGACAGGGACTTTCCATTGCAAACGGGATGGCTCTTGCATTCAAGCTGGACAAAAAAGAAAACAGAGTGTTTGCTCTTCTTGGAGACGGAGAAATTCAGGAAGGAATGATTTGGGAAGCTGCAATGCTTGCGAGCCACTACCATCTTGATAACCTGACCGCTGTTCTTGACCACAACGGCCTTCAGATTGACGGAAATAACAACGACGTCATGACAGTTGAACCAATAGACAAGAAATTCGAAGCTTTCGGATGGCATGTCATTAAGGCAGATGGTCACGACTTTGAATCATTGGAAAAAGCATTTGAAGAAAGAAAAAATATAACAGGAAAACCTGCACTGATAATAGCAGAAACAACAAAGGGAAAAGGCTGCTCCTTCATGGAAGGCAAGGCTTCATGGCACGGAAAGGCACCTAACGATGAAGAGTTCTGCACTGCAATGGAAGAAATAGGAGGTGGCTTGAATGGCTAAAGCAACTAGAGAAGCATACGGCGAAGCATTAAAAAAGCTTGCAGCAAACAATCCGAATGTTGTGGTATTGGATGCTGACTTGTCCGGTTCCACCAAGACATCAGAATTTAAGAAAGTAAGCCCTGAAAGATTTTTCAATGTGGGAATTGCAGAACAAAATTTAATCGGTACAGCAGCAGGATTGTCCCTTGCCGGTAAAATACCATTTGCAAGCTCATTTGCAATGTTTGCTGCTGGAAGAGCTTTTGAAATAATCAGAAACACGGTTGCATATCCGTTTTTAAACGTTAAGATAGCTGCAACTCACGCAGGCCTTACTGTAGGAGAAGACGGAGCATCACATCAGGCCATAGAAGACATAAGCCTCATGAGAAGCATTCCGAACATGACTGTTATAAATCCGGCAGACTGCATAGAAGCTGAACAGGCAGTTTTAAAGGCTGCGGAATATGTGGGTCCTGTTTATATAAGACTTGGAAGAATGGCTGTTGAAGATGTTTATGATTCTTTATACCAGTTTGAAATCGGCAAGGGCGTTGAACTTAAAAACGGAAACGATGTAGCAATAATTGCCACAGGAATAATGGTTCAGAAAGCCTTAAAAGCAGCTGAATCATTAAAGGCACAGGGAATTGATGCAAGAGTTATAAACATCCACACTATCAAGCCAATTGATAAGGAAATTATTATAAAGGCTGCCAAAGAAACAAGGGCAATAGTAACAGCAGAAGAACACAGCGTAATAGGCGGCTTAGGAAGTGCAGTGCTTGAAGTTCTTTCAGACACATGCCCTGTTCCTGTAAAAAGAATTGGAGTTATGGACACATTTGGAGAATCAGGAAAACCTGAAGACCTTATGGAAAAATACCTGCTCACTGAGAAAAATATAGAAGATTCATGCAAGGAAATCATGAAAATGAAATAAACAGGTGCCGAAAGGCACTTGTTTTTTAAAATTCCGAAAAAAATTTTAAAAAATATTTAAAGAAAAAATATTTTGAAACTTTATGCATATCGTTTTCATGCCGGTACAACGTTATAACGAGAAATCAAAAAATAAGTTGAAATATTAATAAAAAAATCAATATTTCTTATTGACATTGACAAATGACCAAGGTATAATGATTAATTTGACATAAGTTGCCCAATAGTGTATACTATTATTAATAGGAGGTAACAATATGTTTAATTTAGGAGATAAGGTAGTTTATCCCATGCATGGAGCCGGGGTAATAGAGACATTGGAATCTAAGGAAATATTAGGCGAAGTAAAAAGTTATTACGTTTTGAAGATGCCGATTGGTGAAATGAAGCTTATGATACCTGTGGACAATGTAAACAATATCGGCTTGAGAAACATTATTGATAAAAGCCTTGTTGAAGGAGTTTACAGCATTTTAAAGCAGGCTGCGGTATTGAATGATTCAAACTGGAACAAAAGATTCCGCGACAATATGGTTAAGATGAAGACTGGAGACATTTTTGAAGTTGCCCAGGTTGTCAGAGATCTGACATACAGGGACAAGGAGAAAGGACTTTCAACCGGAGAAAAGAAGATGCTTGTAAGCGCAAAGCAGATGCTTGTAAGTGAAATTTCACTTTCAACAGATATGGACTCCAACGGAATACAGGAATATTTAGACAATATTATAAATGAAGATGCACTGAATAATTAGAAGCTTTTGCTTAGTGCATTCTTTTTTTATAATGGTTTTAAGATTTGTTTAATAAAAATTCGTTATAATTTCATTTAAATGTAGCCAAAGTAGAAAAAATGTGTTACATTAAATAATATAACAAAATTTGGGTATACTAGTAAGGAGGTGATTAAATGATAGATAAAATTGTAAGAGCTGTTATTACTACCGTGGGAGCATCTATAGGAGCTTTTATAGGGGTAGTGTTAAATCAAAATGGTCTTCTTAAATTTTCAGGTTTACAAAACGTTTTAATAATTATTGGTATCAGTTTAATTTTTGGAATAATATTTTTTCTACTTTCTGTTAAAATTAAAAAGACTGGTCAGAGAATAGCTGAAGCTTTCGAAAGGGAACTGCTGAAATTTTCAACTATTGATATTATCTGGGGCGCGCTTGGTCTTATTGTGGGATTTGTTATAGCTTTTTTAATAAGCCAGCCATTTTCAGACATTAAGTATGTGGGAACAATAGTTTCCATATTGTCATACTTGTTGTTTGGTTATTTGGGAATAAAGATATCCACAAGAAAAAAAGACGATGTTATATGGCCACAGTTAAATCTTAAAAAAGTCCAGCCGGTTAAGAAAGACAAAAGTGTGAAGAAAGAGATGGTTTCTCCAAAGATACTTGATACCAGCGTTATTATTGACGGAAGAATTTCAGACATTTGCAAGACCGGATTTGTTGAAGGCACACTTGTAATTCCAGAATTTGTACTTAAGGAATTAAGGCACATAGCAGATTCTTCCGACAGCCTTAAAAGAAACAGAGGAAGAAGAGGTCTGGATATTTTAAATATTCTCCAAAAAGATGACACAGTAAATGTTTTGATTGAATCAAAGGATTACGGTGACAACATCGAAGTGGATGTGAAACTTTTAAAACTTGCCAAGGAACTTGGCGGAAAAGTTCTGACCAACGACTTCAACCTGAACAAGGTTGCTGAGTTCCAGGGAGTTGAGGTGCTGAACATCAACGAACTGGCAAATGCAGTTAAACCGATAGTTCTTCCAGGTGAAGAAATGACTGTCATGGTTGTTAAAGACGGAAAAGAATCAGGCCAGGGACTTGCGTATCTGGACGACGGCACAATGATAGTTGTGGAAGGCGGCAAAAAATGCATAGGAGATTCTGTTGTGGTTACTGTTACCAGCGTTTTACAGACTGCTGCAGGAAGAATGATTTTTGCCAAACTTAAGAACGTAATAAACAAAGCTGTTTAACAGTTTAAAAAATACTCAGAAATGAGTATTTTTTTTATGCAATCAACCAATAATACAAATGAAGCAAAATAAACTGGATTATTTGTGCTTCATTTGTTTTGGTCACTCTTTAAATATATATCAGAGAGGTAAAAATGATTATTGTTGCTGTCAGATCGGTAATTCTGTATTCAATTTTGCTTATATCCATGAGAATAATGGGAAAGGGAGAGCTTGGTGAACTTCAGCCATTTGACCTGGTTGTTTCGCTTATGCTTGCAGAACTGGCAGTCATGCCCATGGAGGATCTTGGGGCTCCCTTGGTCCATGGTTTTATGGCCATAGCTGTAATCATGTTTTTGCAGTGCTTCATATCCTATGTCACATTGAAGAGCAACAAGGCTAGAAAAATAATATGCGGTACTCCTACCATAATAATAGATCATGGACAATTCAACACAAAGGACATGAACAAGTTAAGAATTAACGTCAATGATGTCCTGGGGCAAATGAGGCTTAAAGGATATTACAGCGTTGAAGACATAGATTACCTGATTATGGAGACAAACGGAGAAATGAGCATCATAGCTCCTGAGGAAGAGCCGGGAAAAAGATGCAAAAGAATTCCCATAGCCGTGATTCTTGACGGCGAGATAATGTACAAAAACATGGAAAAATTCAACATTTCCGAATCTGATTTGCAGCGGGAGCTTAAAAAGAATAAGTTTAAATCCCGTCAGGTATTGTACTGTTATGTTGATGAAGAAGATAAATTCATTTTTTATAAGAGGTAGCATATGAGAATGGTAATTATTTCGTTGATAGTGTTGATTGTGATGATAGGTGTGTGGGTGTGGTTTCATTTCACCTCGGTGGAGCCTGTCACTTCATATTACTGGGAAAATCTGCTCCTTTTGTCACAGTCCATAGAAGAAGGAAACTGGGTAAAAGCAGAAGGCGATTATGAAAGTTATTACAGAAGGTGGGAAGAAGCAAGAGGCTTGTGGGTGTACTTCATCAACCAGGATGAAATAGACAACATTGATTCTTCAATCAAAAAGCTCCAATCATTCATAAAAAACAAGGATAAAAATATGGCTCAAGCAGAGCTTGAGCACTTAAGGATACAATTTAACATTATCAAGGAAAATGAATGTCTTGCACTGGATAATATTTTTTGATTATTTTACTGTGTTAACAAGAGTTCCTATTCCTTCTATGAAGCATTCCATTTTATCTCCGGGATTGAGATACTTCGGAGGATTAAATCCTGCCCCGACTCCTGCAGGCGTTCCGGTAAGGATTATGTCTCCAGGATATAGTGTTATGCCACTGGAAAGATCGCTGATTATTGTGGGTATGTCAAATATAAGCTGTCTTGTGTTGCTGTTCTGTCTGATTTCACCGTTAATGAAACTTTTTATTTCAAGTTCAGGCGGGAAAGCAATTGTTGATTTGTGTGCAATTACCGGTCCTAATGGGCAGAAAGTGTCAAATGATTTTCCCTTGTGCCACTGAACGTGTTCCTGCTGCAAATCTCTTGCGGAAATGTCATTGCAGATTGTATATCCGAAAATATAATCTTCAGCTTCTTCCTTAGATATGTTCTTGCCTTTTTTTCCTATTATGACAGCAAGTTCTGCTTCGTAGTCAAGTTCCTTCACAATTCCCTGATGCATATCAACAAAATCATCCTGTCCTATGGCAGGGTATGCTATTTTGCTGAAATAAATGGGTTTTGACGGTATGTCTGCACTTACATTCTTAAGGTTTTTAACTTCTTTTACATGATCCAGATAATTTTTTCCAAGACAAATTACATTTCTTCTTGGGTAAGGTATGGGAGACATTATCTTAACCTTTTCCAAATCAATAAACTCTGAGCAGGATGAAATTGCTTCGTTGATTTTTTCTATATTCATACCTTCAAAAACATCAATGATGTTAAGCATGTCTGAAGGTGCAGGAACATTTAATTTTGAAAAAACAACTGATGCAGGTATTATTCCGTTCTTCTCATCATTCAGAAATCCTGCACATTCTGAACCTTCGTAATAATAAGTCAATAAATACATTTTAGCCTCCAATGGTTTTATTTGTGAGCAATTTATTTCTTAAACAAATTGATTTTATGTGTAATTTAATATAATACATTTCTGATAATTTTACAAGGGTAAATCGTTTGTTTTGTTGAATTATGCTGATTTGTGAATTTTATGATATTCTTGCAGTAAACTTTGGACTATGATATAATGTGTGCAATTAAATCTAATTAAGAGGTATACTATGAGCAGATTTATGCTGAACGAGTTGCACAAAGAAATATTACAAAGTTTGACTCAAAAAGAGTTTTTGAAAAGAATAAATTATTCCGAAGAAAAAATGCAGTCATTTATTATCAACAAGAAATTTGTAAATAATCTGCTGATTCTGATAAACAAAAAACAGTTTATGTGCAAGGATGTAATCGATCTTTCAGTTGACATACTCGACATTGTTTGTGCTGAAGCCCCGAAGGACTGGCTTTCTTACATTTTTCAGTATGTACTGCACAAATCGTTCCCTGAGGCAGCAACCATAAAGCTTAACCCCAAGTATGAAAACGGAGCTCTCATATACCTGGAAATATTGAGAACAATACTGAGCCATGCAAAAAACAGCGATGTTTATGACAAGTTTGCAGACTTCAAATTCCTGACTGAAGAAGAAATAAGTGATCTTCCAAATCCTGATGAATATGTAAATTTTTTGGATAAGTTTGACAAAAATTTCATATATGAACTTATGATGCTTGATGGTGAAGTCAACGGCTACAACACATTAAAGCATGTTGCTGCCGTACACTATGTTGCAATGCACGTTGCAAGGCAGCTTAAGAAGGCAGGAATTCCCGTAAACTTAGGACTAGTGTCCGGAGCTGCAGCAGGACATGACATAGGAAAATACGGCTGCAAGGGACTTGAAAAAAGAAGAGTTGCATATCTTCATTACTACTACACTGACCAATGGTTCATGAAATACAACATGCCAGGCATATCCCTCATTGCTGCAAACCATTCCACATGGGATCTGGAACTTGAAAATCTTCCTCTTGAATCACTTATTTTGATTTATGCAGATTTCAGGGTGAAAAACAAGCAGACAAAAAACGGCTATGAGATGCACATATACGACCTGAGCGAATCGTTTCAGATAATTCTTGACAAGCTCGACAATGTGGATGAAGCAAAAGAAAAAAGATACATGAGAGTTTATTCAAAATTGAAAGATTTTGAAAACTTCATCCTGCACAAGGGCATAAACACAGATTTTAAAACGGATGAACCTGCTCCGGACAAAATAATAGATTATGCTCTCATAGACGGATATGATGTTGTTGAAAATTTTAAATACATGGCAATATCACACAACACTTCTCTCATGAGCAAACTGAACAATGAAATAAACTTCACCAGCATGATAGAAGCTGCAAGAAGCGAACAGGACTGGAAAAACCTAAGGTCTTATCTTAACATACTTGAAGAGTATTCAATTTATCTTTCCCAGAAAGAAAAGCTGTTTACCCTGAGCTTTTTGTATGAACTTCTTGTTCACAGGGAAGGTGACATAAGGCGTCAGGCTGCTAACCTTATGGGAATAATCATAGTATCATTTGACCTTGAGTATACAAAGGAAATTCCCGAAGATGTTAAAATAGAACTTAATGAAGAGATGACCGGTCTTGCCTTGTGGGACAAATATCTTGGACTTTTTCTTGACCCTGGATACAAGGTAACTGACAATCACAAGGAATGGATAGGGTATTCGCTGAGAATATTTGTCGATTCGGTCATAAACTCAAAAAGAAACCATAACAAGAAGGGTTATCTGAATCTTCTTTTGAATTATTACAAAAATGAAAACAACGAATATATGGCTAAGTTAAGCTGCCTGAATTCTCTCCTGAGCATTCCGGTTGATTTGTATGAGCCGGAACAACTTGATTTCATCATAGATTATGCCATAGGTTCACTGGACAATTCTGCAGCAGACATAAGGCTAATGGCAGTTCAGTTTTTCAACCTTGTTGTAAGAAACAAAAGCATTGTAAGCTCATCACTTGACAAAATTTATGATTTGACTTCTACAATTGCTGAAAATGACGGACTGTGCATAAATTATCTGAAATATAAAATGGCAAAAAACCTGAACATGTCCTATGACCTGATAAACAGGTACAAGACTCTTATAACAAGCAGCAGATACAAGACTTCAGACCTGTTTCTCAACAATTTGAAGGCAGCAACACCATGGAATGTGAAAACCATCAGTATTGATTATATAATGGACCATATAAAAAATAAAAATGACGTTGCTCTTCTTCAGACGGCAACACATCTTGCAAACCTTGTTAAAGTCAGTGCAAAGGAATCCGTAAGAAATAAGGCTGGTAACTCACTTGTTGAAATAGGCCCCCTTCTTACTATTGACCAGAGAAATGAAATTGCATTTGAGCTTATAAAAGGTCTTGAAATTGACGAGCTTCAGTATGCCAAATATATCCCGGAATATTTGGGAAGATTTGTAATGCTCCTTTATCCTAAGGAACTTGACGAGTTTATCACAGACCTTAAAAATATTTACAAGGGAACAAGCGAAAGGGCAAGCGCCCTTGTAATAAACACATTTGGAGTTATGGTGCAGCACTATCCGGAATACAAGGCAAGATTTAGTGAAGATGATGACACATACAACAAAAGGCTGGTGAAAATACTTGGAATTATTTTAAGCGGACTTGCAAATTACAACATGCAGGTAAAGCAGGAAACATTCCTTGTAATTGGTCAGCACATTTTTGGATCGAAAAAGCTTACGCTTGAAGAAAAAAATAAAGTGTTTCTCTTGATTTACAAGAAGCTTCTCACCCTCATAAACGAAAGGGAAATAGGAGACTTGTTTTTCTTCAACAACTCTGCTTCATTCAACCACATTTACCGTTTCATAAATGAATATGAATTTAATTTCAAGAATTTCAACATAAAGGAAAATAAAAACATAGCATTTTTCCCCGGCACCTTTGACCCGTTTTCCCTGAGCCATAAAGGAATTGTAACGGAAATAAGAAATCTTGGCTATGACGTATACCTGGCTGTCGATGAATTTTCCTGGTCAAAGAAAGTACAGCCAAGAATGATCAGACGACAGATAATAAACATGTCAATAGCAGATGAACTTGGAGTATTTTTATTTCCTGACGATATTCCAATAAACCTTTCAAGTGCTACTGACCTGAAGGGTCTTAAATCGCTGTTCCCTGAAAAAGACATTTATATTGTTGTGGGAAGCGACGTATTGATGAATGCAACTGCTTATAAGGCACGCCCTACAAAAAATTCAATTCACAGTTTCAACCACATAGTCTTCAAGAGAACAAAGGATGACATGTCTGTAAGTTCTGTGAAAAAAGCGGAAGAAACCAAGGCCAGAATAAAGGGTTCACTTGTTGAGCTGCAGCTTCCTCTTTATCTGGAAGAAATAAGCTCAACACAAATAAGGGATAATATAGACAACAACAGGGATATTTCAAACCTCATAGATCCCCTTGCCCAAAGTTTCATATACGACAGAAACCTTTACATCAGGGAACCTCTCAACAAGAGCGTTTTGAAGTCTAAGCCTTTCATAATTGAAATAGTTGAGGATTTGAGCAAGAAAATTGTGGATGAAATAGGACACTATATTTTCATGTATACAAACCTTTATGAAAATATAGGTGAAAAGCTGATTTCTAAGAAAATAAAGCTGCTGGTCATAAGAGACAGCAAGAATTCCAACAAGCTTCTGGGATTTTCAGCATTCCATCAGATAGGATCTTCAGAAGTTTATTCAGAGTTTGAAAGCCAGTACATCGCCAACTATGTGCGTGAAAAAACTGCAGGCAGACTCATCATAATAGATGGGATTTTTATTAACCCTAGCAAGCTATATGACAACATGGAACAGATATTAATCACGGAAACACTGGCTCACTGCCTGAAAAATGATTTTACCTACGCCATGTATTACAACATACTTTCCAACACAAACAGCGAAGCTGTAATTGAAACGCTTGAGCTTCAGGGATTCAGGGAAATTAAAGATGAAAGCCAGAGCAAGACTGTTTATGCTGTAGACATGAAGTTCCCCGTATGCCTCACATTGAACCTGGAAAGTTTCATAAAGGAACCTCTGAACACAAATCCGAGAGTCCACGAAGCAATTGTAACCGCAAGAAAAAGGCTTCAGAAATCAATGACCGAGCTGTATCCGGGAAGTCTGGTTCTTTCAATCGACAATGACATGATAAACCAGACACTTATAAACAAAATATGCAGCATCAACAACGTAAGCAATGAAGTACAGGTTCCAAAGGTAGTAGGTGACTACATGTGCGTTCCTTTCGGCAATATTTTAAAGGGAATGGTTGTTCCGAACACCGTGACAAAATCTCTTCATACGGAAAAGGTGTATTCAACGGATGCAACGCTGTTCAAGATAACAGAATATCCATTTTATTCGCCTATAGAAAACCAGGTAAAGACCATAAAATCCTTTGAAAAACCGGTAATCCTTGTTGATGATTTGCTGCACAAGGGCTACAGAATCAAGGAACTTGACCCGATACTCAAGAAACACAATATTGAAGTAAAGAAAATAATACTTGGAATCATGTCCGGCCGCGGCAAGGACCTTATGGATATACAGGGAAGGGACGCAGACTGTGCGTATTTCATTCCAAACCTTAGAATTTGGTTCAATGAAAACCTCATGTATCCGTTTTTAGGCGGTGACGGAATGTGGCTTAACAATGAAAACATGCTGAATCTCATACCTTCAATAAACCTGATACTTCCGTATTATTCACCAATGTACATCAGTGGTGCTACAAATGAAGCAGTGTACAATTTGTCCATGGTCAGCCTTGAAAACGCAAAAAACATACTGCATGTTCTTGAAGCGGAATTTCAGGATTTATACGAGAAAAAACTCACGGTAAAAAGACTTGGAGAGGTTCTCCTTTCTCCGAGACTTCCGTACCTTGGAGACAACATTTATTACGATTTGAACATGGAAGCTTCCGGTTACATGGATGTGAGCATTGAAACATTAATCAAGCTGGAAAGGATAATAAAATAATGTTTAACTATTATAAATTCAAAGATAAATATTTGTTTTCAGCCGATGAATACAACTATGAAAAAACAATTCTTCCAGCAGACGCAAATGAGCTATACTTTTTATATAAATCTGACAGGAACAATTCAAAAAGCACTTACGCGGTATGCCATGCAGCTGACCTTTTCGCATGTGGCGAGGGAATTGAGCTTCTTAAAATTACTGCTGCTGATTCAGATAAAGATGTGCCGGAAAAAATCCTTGATTTAATCCGTGAAAGAAAAGTCAAGGCTGTGAATACGGATTATAATGATTATGAAGAATGCTTCATAATGGATGAATTCAAAAAGAAAAGAGTTAACATACTGGCGCTGGGGGATGTGGGAAGCACGCTTCTCACGGGGCTGAAGCTTCTCGGAGGAAACGCAGTTGAATCCATAGGAATATTTGACAGGAGCCAGGATAAGATCAACAGATGGGAATATGAAATGAATCAGACATCATTTCCATTTGAAGATTCTCTTCCACAGGTGCATGGAATAGAAAAGAACAATCTGTTTGACTGCGATATGTTTGTGTTTTGCGCATCTAAGGGAGTACCTCCCGTGGGCAGCGAAAGCATTGATGTGAGAATGGTTCAGTTTGAAGAAAACTTTAAGCTCATCAGGGAATATGCTTCCCTTGCTGCCGATGTAAATTTCAAGGGAATATTTGCAGTTGTATCAGATCCCGTCGATTTGCTGTGCGCCGCTGTTTTAAAAGAAAGCAGGGGTTTTCTTAAACCTGAGCAGATAAAAGGGTACGGCCTTGGTGTAATGAATGCAAGAGCAATGTACTATTCTAAAAAACATTTTGAATATTCTTCCTACCTTAAGGAAGGAAGGGCCTTCGGACCGCACGGAAACGACCTTGTAATAGCAAACAGCATAGAAAATTATGATGACAAACTTTCAAGAGAACTTACAAAGCTTGCAGTGGAAGCAAATCTTGAAGTGAGAAAGACAGGCTTTAAACCTTACATTGCACCTGCTCTCTCATCAGGAGCAATATCAATAGTGCTCACTCTTGAAGGAAAATTTCACTACAGCTCAAATTTCCTAGGAGGAGTTTTCATGGGCGCAAAAAACAGAAACCTTCCTTCAGGGCTTGAAATTGAAAAAATTCATATGCCTGAAGTACTTTTTGAAAGAATAAAACACACGTATAATGAATTGTCAGAAATTATAAACCAAAAAATAATAAATTCT
>NZ_JAJUJR010000479.1 GCF_029265225.1 Sedimentibacter sp. | reverse complement strand
ACGACATTGTTTCCAACAATGCCGTTCCTGTTTATTTTATGTATGAATGACCATTTCATCTAACCGCCGCATCTTAGAAAGTTCAGCTGAAAAGCAGCCATAAAATCATCAAATTTTTCATCTTCTACAGAAATAGACACTAAAACATTTTTTATTTTTAACGCCTTTAATTCTGTCATTGTATAAGGACCTACTGTCACTTCCCAAAAAGGTCCCTTGATTTTTTCATCATTTTCTGCGGTGCCGCCGATTTTGAGAAAATATTCTATAAACTCATTGCGGTTTATTCCGCCATATTTAATAGATTTCGTCTTTAATTAAATCACCTTCTTTATGATATTAAATCATTTTGAGTTTTTTCTTAAAACTCATTTAATCTTTTGCAGTCAATAATAAAGCTGAATTAATGACAACTGCCACAGAACCGGCATTATGAACAAGTGCTCCAAGCACAGGATTTAAAATTCCAAGAACAGAAAGTATGACTGCAATGAAATTCAGGCTCAGGGAAAAAATAATGTTTACATTTATTTTTTTCATAACTTTCTGTGAAATTTCCATAAGATAAGGAATGCGTTGTATATCATCGCTTACCAGGACAGCATCTGCAGCCTCAATTGCTATGTCGCTTCCGATACCTCCCATGGCAACGCCGGCATATGCTGATTTCAGCGCAAGAGCATCATTTATTCCATCACCTATCATGCACACATATTTTTGTCTTTTTTCAAATTCCTTGATGGCTTTCATTTTATCTTCCGGAAGAAGATTTGATTGTACATTTGTTATACCCACAATATCTGCAATATGTGAAGCTGCTGATTTATTGTCACCTGTGAGAAGAATGGGTTTTATATTAAGGCTTTTAAGCTTTGAAATCATATTAACGGCATCTTTACGAACCGTATCAGATAGAACAATAAATCCTGCAACTTTATCATTTATACCAACAAAAACAACTGTAGCACCTTCATTTAAATATGAGTCCGAAGCTGCTTTAACTTTCTCAGGTACAATAATTCCAACACTTTTTAACAAATCTTCCTTACCGGCTATAACATCTGACTCATCTACTATAGCTCTCACACCTCTTCCTGCAATCAAAGCAAAATCCTTAATGTCAACCAATTCGCTTCCATTGGATTTTACAAAACTTACAATTGCTTTGCCAATAGGATGTTCAGACCTCTGCTCAGCTGAAGAAGCATAATACAATAATTTATCTTCAGTTATGTCATTGTCAGCACTATGTACAGAAATAACTTTTAACTTTCCATTTGTAAGTGTGCCTGTTTTATCAAATGCTATATGACGTATTT
>NZ_JAJUJR010000149.1 GCF_029265225.1 Sedimentibacter sp. | reverse complement strand
GAACTGAAATAACATCCATGACTGACAAGGAAATGAGAAAAATCAGAGGGGTTGAAATAGGTTTCATTTTTCAGGACCCAATGACTTCATTAAATCCAACCATGAAAATCGGTAAGCAGATAGAAGAAATATTCGTTCAAAGAAATGTGTACAACAAAAAAGAATTAAAGGATAAGGCTCTTGAAATATTGAAGCTGGTGGGAATTTCAGACGGAGAAAGAAGATACAATCAGTATCCTCACGAACTGAGCGGCGGTATGAAGCAAAGGGTCATGATTGCAATAGCCCTTGTGGGAAACCCCAGCATCATCATTGCCGATGAACCAACCACATCTCTTGATGTTACCATAGAAGCACAAATTCTTGACTTGTTGAAGGACCTGCAGAAAAAGTTAAATACATCCATAATACTGATCACTCATGATCTTGGTGTAATCGCCAAAATGTGCGATCGAGTGCTTGTTATGTACGGCGGCAAAATTGTTGAAAGAGGAATGGTTGACGATATATTCTACAACACAAGGCACCCATACACATCTGGGCTTCTTTGCTCCATTGCAAGCCTTGAAACAGAAAAGGATGAAGAACTTGAACCAATTGAAGGCACTCCGCCGGATTTGTTTTCTCCTCCTGTGGGATGTCCGTTTGCAGCAAGGTGTGAATATGCAATGGAAATATGCTATCAGTCAATGCCTCCTGAATACGAAATAACCGGCAATCACAGAACCATGTGCTGGCTGCAGCATGAATATGCGGAAGATGTAGTCCTCCCATGCAAGAAAAATATGAAAAACGAGGTGCTGCAATGATTGTTGAAAAACAACCTCTGATACAGGTGCGAAACTTAAGCAAGTATTTTCAATTAAATAAGAAAGAAACATTAAAGGCTGTTGAAGATGTGTCTTTTGATATATATGAAGGCGAAACAGTGGGTCTGGTGGGTGAATCCGGATGCGGCAAATCCACAACAGGAAGATGTCTTGTGAAACTGTATGATCCAACTAAGGGCACCGTGCTTTACAACGGAAAAGACATATTCGATGTTAAAAACAAGGAAGAAAAACTCGAGTACTGCAAAAACACTCAGATGATATTTCAAAATCCATATTCTTCATTGAACCCGAGAATGACCGTGAAGGACATAGTTGGTGAAGGAATAAAGCTTCACGAAAAAATATCCGACAAAGAACTGGATGAAAAAATTGAAGCCCTTTTAAAGGCTGTAGGCCTTAACCGGGATCACATGTCAAGATTCCCCCATGAATTTTCTGGCGGGCAAAGGCAGCGCATAGGCATTGCAAGAGCATTGTCCGTAAATCCGAAGTTCATTGTATGCGATGAGCCCATATCAGCCCTGGATGTTTCTATACAGGCGCAGGTGCTCAATATGCTTAAGAAGCTGCAGAAGGACAGGGGACTTACATTCCTGTTCATAGCCCATGATTTAAGCGTTGTTAAATACATCTCAGACAAGGTAATAGTTATGTATCTGGGTATGATTGTAGAACAGGCGGATGCTGAGGAGCTTTACAGAAATCCGATTCATCCTTACACAAAAGCCCTGTTGTCGGCAATACCCGAAGCCGATCCAAATATTGCAAAAAATAAGCAAAGAATTATGCTCAAGGGCGAAATTCCAAGCCCAATAAATCCACAGGAATGCTGCAGATTTGTTGAAAGATGCTCAAATGCAAAACCTATATGCCGTGAATCAATCCCTCCGCTCAAATCATATGGCGATTTTCATAAAGTTGCATGTCATATGATTTAAATCAGCATCTTTCATTAAAAAAAGCTTTATGAAATTCATAAAGCTTTTTTATATTTCTATGATTTATTCTGGCTCGATGCCGTTGTTGAGCCACTCTACAAACTGATTTTCTGTAATTATCTTAATGCCCAGTTCCTTGGCTTTTTTGTTTTTGGATGAGCTGGAAAGGTTGTCGTTGTTGATCAGGAAATTTGTCTTACTTGTTACGCTTCCTGTAACCTTCCCTCCTCTTTTTTCGATTTCTTCCTTGAGTTCGTCCCTGTTCTTAAACTGTTCCACAGAGCCCGTAATAACAAAATTTATATTTTCAAAAACCTGCGGTTCATTGTTTTCCTCTGCTTCTTCAAGCTCCACTTCCCTTAAGAGATCTTCAACTATGACTTTTCTTTTTTCGTCGCTGAAGAATTTAACGTAGGCATTTGCCATGACATCTCCGATGCCGCCGATTTCTATGAGGTCCTCAAATGCTGCATTTTGAATTTTGCTCCAGTTGTTGCCGAACTTCCTGCTTATGAGCTTTGCATTAGAAAGTCCAACATTTGGTATGCCAAGGCTGTATAGTAGCCTTGCTGCGGTTGTCTTTCTTGCTTTTTGTACGCTTGCTGCCAGGTTGTTGAATGATTTCTCTCCAAAGCCTTCCATTTCGACAATTTCGTCCTTGAATTTTTCCACATGGAAAATGTCAGCAAGTTCTTTTATCATGCCCTTTGCAATGAGTTTTTCCAGTGTTGCTTCTGACAAACCTTCTATGTTTATGGCATCACGGCCCACAAAATGTGTGAAGGATTTTATCTGCTTTGCCAGACAATCATCATTCATGCAGTAAAGAGTCTTTATGTCATTTTCATTTTTAATCCTTGCTTCTCCTCCGCAAACAGGACAGCTGTCCGGTATACGAATATTGCCGCTTCTTGTTATATTGTCTGAAATCTGTGGAATTATCATGTTTGCCTTGTACACCGTTATTGTGTCACCGATGCCAAGATCAAGACTTTCCATAATGCTTAAGTTGTGTACGCTGGCACGGCTCACGGTTGTTCCTTCAAGTTCCACAGGTTCAAAAACTGCTATGGGGTTTATGAGGCCTGTTCTTGATGCGCTCCACTCTATTTCAATGAGCTTTGTTTCCTTGATTTCATCACGCCACTTGAATGCGATTGAGTCTCTTGGGAATTTGGCTGTTGCACCGAGAGATTCTCCATATGCAATGTTGTCGTAAGTAAGAACCAGCCCGTCTGAAGGAAGTCCGTTTTCAGTCACATTTTCAGCAAACCATCTCACTGTTTCTTCAATGTTTTCGCCATTTACCCTTTTGTATTCCACAGTGCCAAAGCCCTGGCTTTTCAGCCATTCAAGCTGATTTATCCTTGAGTTTGAAAATTCTTCTCCATCTGCTCTCACAAGGGAAAATGCATAAAAACGAACATTCCTTTCGGCCGTAATCTTGTTGTTCAGCTGTCTTACGGAACCGCTGCAAAGATTCCTCGGATTTTTGTACTTTGCGTCAGCGTCCGGAATTTCACTGTTGATTTTTTCAAAATCACTGTAGCTTATAACTGCTTCACCACGCAGGATGAGCGTTTTTTTGTGAGGTATAACCACAGGCACATTGACAAACACCTTGGCATTGTTCGTAATGACTTCTCCTGTTTCTCCGTTTCCTCTTGTAACTGCTTTGGAAAGTTTTCCGTTTTCATATGTGAGTACTATTGTAAGGCCGTCAAGCTTCCAGGAAAGCACCCCTTCATTTTGTCCCAGCCACTCCTTCAGTGCGGAAACTTCCTTTGTTTTGTCCAGGGAAAGCATGGGTTTGTCGTGGCGTTCCTTGGGAAGATTCGATAAAAGCTCATAACCCACATGAATTGTGGGGCTGTTGGACAACACGGTACCAGTTTCCTTTTCAAGCTGTTCAAGTTCATCATAAAGCTTGTCGTATTCGAAGTTAGACATTATTTCCCTGTTTTCCTGGTAATATGCCTTGCCTGCCTTGTTTAAAAGCTCTATTTTTTCTTTCATTAATTGAAGCTTATCCATATTGCACCTTTCATCATTGTATTTTCTCAATTGGAGCATAGCCTAAAATGACATTTTTTATTCCTTTGTTTTCAAACGCAATAACAGCTATTGTGGTGCTGCCGTCTTTTTTAAGTTGGACTACGGTTCCTTCTCCCCATGCCTTGTGCATTATTCTGTCCCCTGCCTCAATGCTGTCAGACTTAAGTCGAGGCTTTTTTTCTTCCTCATAGGTTGAACTTCCCTTGAAGAACGTATCCTTCACAAATGACTGTTTTTTCCTGGTGTTGCCAAAACTATCGGAACTTCCAAAACCTCCGAATGCTTCATCCATCATTTCAATTTTCTTTGCTGCAAATGCAAGAGGATTCTCCTCTTCAATGCATTCTCTTGGTATTTCCTTAAGAAATCTTGACTTTGATTTCATCTCATGATTTCCAAATCGCATTCTGTCATTGGCGTGGGTAATGTAAAGCATTCTTTTAGCTCTGGTTATTGCCACGTAGAAAAGCCTTCTTTCCTCTTCAATGTCATCGTCGCTTTCCTCATCCTGATGGATTATGGGGAATATTCCTTCCTCCAGGCCTGTTATGAACACAGTGTCGTATTCAAGGCCCTTGGCTGCATGGACAGTCATGAGCGTTACGCAGTCAGCCTTTTCTTCTGTCTTGTCTACATCTGCAAGAAGTGAAATGTGAGCAAGGAAGTCCTCCAGGCTGTTTTCCTCGTATCTTTCCTCAAAATCCTTTGCTGCAGACAGAAATTCTTCCACGTTGTCCACACGGCTTCTTCCTTCAATGGTATCATCCTCCATAAGCATGTTTTTATACCCCGTGTCTTCCCATACTGCCTGTATGAATTCAGAAACCGGCATTACATCCTTTTTTATCATGAGCATTTCCATCATGGAAACAAAATCCTCTATGCTTTTTGAAGCTGATGGAGTAAAACCAAGTTCGCCAGCTTCAAAGCATGCCTCAAACATTGATATGCCGTTTTTGCTGGCGTATTCTGATAAGATTTCTATAGTCCTTGCTCCTATTTTTCTCTTGGGCACATTTATTATTCTGTCAAGGCTTAAGCCGTCCTTTTGGTTGTAAATGAGCATCAGGTATGCCACAAGGTCCTTTATTTCCTTTCTTTCATAGAACTTCTGTCCGCCCACAATCTTGTAAGGAATTCCTTCCCTCATGAGTCCTTCCTCCAGGGCTCTTGACTGAGCGTTTGTTCTGTATAGAACAGCCATGTCTGCATATTCAACATGATTGTCCCTGTTTTCCTTTTTCATGAGGGAAGCAACAGTAAAGGCTTCATCCTTTTCGTTGTCCATTTCGAAAATTCTTATTAAATTGCCGTCCTGAAAATCCGTATATAAATTTTTTCCTTTTCTCTGGCTGTTGTTCTTGATGACGCCGTTGGCAGCACTTAATATAACATTTGTGGAGCGGTAATTTTTCTCAAGCTTTACGGTCTTTGCTCCTTCAAAATCATTTTCAAAGTTCAGGATATTTGTAATGTCTGCGCCTCTCCAGCCGTAAATTGACTGATCGTCGTCGCCTACAACAAACACGTTGTTTTCTCCGCCTTTTTTCTTGCCCAATATCTTAACAAGGTTGTACTGAATGTTGTTTGTATCCTGATACTCGTCCACAAGTATGTACTTGAACCTATCCTGGTAAGAATCCCTTATATCCTGCTCTCTTTCAAGAAGTTCCAGTGCCTTTATTAAAAGATCATCAAAGTCAAGGGCATTTGCAGTCTTAAGTTTCTTTTCATAAAGAGCATATACGTCCCCCACATTTCTATGGTAAAAGCTGCCGTAATGTTCAGATGTAAACTTGTCCGGATTTACCCTGTTATTTTTCTCGTTGCTTATAATTGATTTAATTACATTTGAATTATATTTTTTTACATCCAGGTCAAGTTCCTTGATGCAGTCTTTTATGAGTGTTTTCTGGTCGCTGGTGTCATATATGATGAAATTTCTGTCATAGCCTATTCTGTCAATGTCTCTTCTGAGTATGCGGACGCAAACAGAATGGAATGTTCCAATCCACATCTTATCAACCGAATAATCAATGAGCTGTGATATTCTTTCCTTCATCTCATTTGCTGCTTTG
>NZ_JAJUJR010000033.1 GCF_029265225.1 Sedimentibacter sp. | reverse complement strand
GACCTCGTGTCCTCCCGAAGACAGCAAAATTATTGAATTAATAAAAAGGGCGGATACAAGATCCGCCCATACAATCTGAAAATTTAGGAATCTGATCCGTTGATTGCATCAACGGATTTTTGTTTATATGATGAGAAATCGGCTTCTAATGATCGTAGGGGCGGGTTACTGCCCGCCCACGGGAGGACACGAGGTCCTCCCCTACAACTCTTAATTCTTAATTGCTTTTAGAGTTCCTGCGTACATGGACATTATCAACAAAATCTGCGGCGTAAGGAGGACTGAATCAACCAGGCCGTGTATTAGTGCCATTGTAAGTATTATAAAGGCTGTTATCCACATTTGATTGTTCTGGCTGTTTTTTATGCATCTAAGTATGGCTGCTGCTGCCTTGAAAATAATGGCTGAAAAAATGCCAAAGCCTATGATTCCGGTTTCTGTAAGCGACTGAATATAAATGTTGTGGCTGTGTTCGATGTTTGTCTTTACAACAGTTGAATATTCTGAAATATGTTTGAACAATGTACCAAATCCTATTCCTGTGAAAGGGTGGTCCCTGATTATTCTAAGGCATGCTTTCCATATTTCAATCCTGTAAAGAAATGAGCTGTCAGCTGCAGCACTTGAAGGATTTAATCTTCCTATTCCAAGCAAATGGTCCATTCCAAAGATGGCAGCAGAAACTATGGCCGCATACTTAAGGTATTTTTTGTTGAATATGCTTGCAACTAACAGGGCTGCTATGAGGGAAATCCAGGATGTTCTTGAGAATGTGAGAAAAAGGCAGTAAATCCCCGATAAAAATGCAGCCAGCTCCAGATTTAATTTTTTGAAATCAAGATTCTCACATGATGAAATTATTACCATGTTTATATAAAAACCGAAGATGTTGGGATTGAAAAATGTTGAATAAATTCTCTTGCTCAATTTGAATTCATCTGCGTCCACCCATTTAACCGGCATTGAAAAACCGGGACTGAAATATTGTATAATTCCAATAAAAAATGCAATTATTGACACAATGTATATTAATTTTTTTATTTTGGCAGTATCTGCCGCACTCATGGATGCAAAAAACAGATAATATGAAAACAGGCAAAGAATGTATACCAAAGCGTAAAAAAAAGATATTGCCTTAAATTGTGAAAACAAGGCTCCAAGCAATATGTAGAGTAATGAAAGCCTGAATTCAGAATCCTTTGCAATGAAGATCATGTCTTTTTTTGACCAATGGGCAATAAAAACTGCTGCAATTATCACATATGCAGCAGGAATGAATGCAACCGATAAAATTAACGTTATATAAGGAATGGAGCCTCTCCTGACAGTCGCCCCAGCTGTAAGCTTGCTGTTTATAATTTCATAGTCCATAAAAACCTCAATTATTATTAATTCCTGTTTCTTTATTCTGTGTCATTATGTAATAAAAAATACCAGTTATTATGATTATTCCTCCGCCCAGCGTATATACCGAAGGTATTTCTCTGAATATTATCAAAGCCAGAATGCTTGCAAATATTGGTTCGCTCAAAGTGGATACTGATATGAGCGTCGAAGAAAAATATTTGACAAGATAATTGTAAACCGTGTGGCCAAGGATGGAGCAAAAAAATGCAAGAGCAAAAAACAAAGCAAATTCTTTTGCAGGGTACGGGTAAACAGGTGTGCTGCTTGCAAAACACATTGCAAACAAAACAACAGCCGATACAGAATACACTATGAACACATATATTCCTGCACTTAAATTTTTTCTTACGATTCCTCCGATTACCAGGTAGCCGGCAACAAAGATTGCTCCTGCAAAAGCAAGAATGTTTCCCGTCATCATGCTTGTCTGAGTGCTGCCTGAAGAACCCATGGCAATGATTGCAGTTCCAGCCAGAGACATGATTATTCCTATTAACATCCTGGATGAAGGTCTTTCCTTAATCAAGACAAAGTTTGCAAGTGCAACAAACATGGGGCTGCATGCCACAAGCACAGTTGAATTTGCAATGGTAGTCATTTTAATGGAAGAAATCCAGGAAGCATAATGCAGTGCCAGGAAAATACCGCTTAAAATGCAAAGGATAAAATCCTTTTTGCTTATTTCCCGAAATTCTTTCCTGCTTTTAATCATTACAGGAAATAATAGCATCATGCAAGTAAACAGCATGCGGTACGCCGATATGACCAGTGCCGGAGCAGTTGAATATCTTATTATTATTGATGACAGGGAAGTAAAGAAAGTTCCTGCCAGGATCCAGTATTTTGAAGGTGATTTTTCCATAGTGTCCGCCTTTCGTATAGTTAATATTAGCATAAGAGCATTATTATTTCAATATAGGAACAAAAAGAATAATAAACAATATATATGTAATAATAAAGTATTGGCAAGGAGGCAGTCATGTTAAATATTTTCGGTTCTATATCAATAATTTATTTTATAAACATTGCTATGGCTGTCGTTGTGATTTTTCTGGAAAGAAGGGACCCCACGGCAACGCTGGCCTGGGTGCTGGTACTGCTCATATTTCCCGGGTTTGGTTTTTTGCTTTATCTTATGCTTTCTCAAAACTTCAGCAGGAAAAAACTTTTTGCAATGAAAATATACACCAAGAAAACATTCGGCGATTACATCAAGGTACAGCAGGAACTGTTCAATTCGGGAAAACTTGTATTGAATGACAAACATGCTGAACGATTCAAGGACTTAATTAAAATGAACCTTTTTTTTCATGGATTTTCATATACTCAAAACAATGATGTTGTCGTGTATACGGACGGGCAGGAAAAGTTCTTTGAGCTTTTCAGATCATTGGAAAAAGCAACGCATCACATTCACCTTGAATATTACATCATTAAAAATGACGACCTGGGAAACAAGCTTTTTGAAATTCTCAAGAAAAAAGCCACCGAAGGAGTTGAAGTGAGGCTTTTGTTTGATTCTGTGGGAGGAAGGCATGTGCCGAAGGAAAAAATCAAGGAAATGACTTCTTCAGGAGTAAAGGTGGCTGTGTTTTTTGAAAGCCGTTTTCCGTTTTTCAATTTCAAGATAAACTACAGAAACCACAGGAAAATTGTCGTAATAGACGGCATTACAGCTTTCATAGGAGGATTCAACATAGGAGACGAATACCTGGGGCTGGACAAAAAAATCGGTTACTGGCGCGACACTCATTTGAAAATAACAGGTGATGCGGTCATTGACCTTCAGACGCGCTTTTTTCTGGACTGGGGTCATGCATCAAAGGAAGAAGAGCTTGTATTCCTGCCCAAGTATTTTCCGGACACGAACAACTCGGGAAATGTGGGTATACAAATAATAAGCAGCGGCCCGGACACACCTGACCAGACAATTAAAAGCAGCTATGTGAAAATGATTAATTCGGCCAAGAAAAGCATTTTAATACAGACACCATACTTCATTCCTGACGCCAGCGTTTTTGAATCAATAAAAATTGCTGCCATGTCAGGAGTGGATGTTAAAATAATGATTCCCTGTAAGCCGGATCATCCGTTTGTTTACTGGGCCACATACTGGTACTGCGGAGGGCTCTTAAAATACGGAGTGAAGGTTTACACGTATGAATATGGATTTTTGCATGCCAAGACAATTGTAATTGACAGGGTGGTGTCTTCTGCCGGTACGGCCAATTTTGACATGAGGAGCTTCAAGTTGAATTTTGAAAGCAATGCTTTGATTTATGACGAGAAAATCTCCGGCAATCTCTATGACATTTTTATGGAAGACATGAATTATTCTATGGAACTTACAAGAGAGCTTTACCTTGAAAGAGGTGTGATGATCAGGATGAAGGAATCAGTATGCAGGCTTCTGGCACCGCTTTTATGATTTAGATTGAAAAATTTTCATTAATTGATATAATTATGTATTATATGAAAACAGGTGATAAAATGAAAAGATACTTTGTAATATATAATCCTTCATCAGGGAAGGAACTGGCTCCGCAGAAAATATTTCATGCTGCGGAATCAATAATGGAAATTGAAGATACGGAATTTACTTTTTTTGCAACCAAAAAAAAGGGAGACGGTGAAGCTGCGGCAATAAGAGGATGCAAGGAAGGATATGACATGATAATTTCCTGCGGCGGAGACGGCACTGTCCATGAAGTTGTAAATGGAATGATGAAATGTTCAGAAAGACCAAGACTGGCAATTCTTCCTGCAGGAACAGTGAATGATTTTGCGGAACAGCTGAAGATGCCAAAAGCCTATGCAAACTTTGCATCACTTTTGTTGAAGAAAAAATTTATTTCCATCGACGTTGGAAAGATGAACGATGATTATTTTGTAAATGTTGTAGGCGGTGGAGCATTCACGAGCATACCTCACAACGTTACGGTTGAAGCCAAGACAATACTGGGCAAATATGCATATTATTTCAAGGCAGCTGTCCAGGTTCCTGAAGAGCTTGAAAACTCCCACAGCATAACATATGAAATTGACGGCAGTCAGTACAAGTTCAGCACGCTGCTTTTCCTTATTGTAAATTCATCGGGAGCAGGAGGATTCAAATATTTGTGTCCTGATGCCAAAATAGATGATGGGCTTCTTGATCTTGTTGTTTTTGAAAAAACAAATAATGCTGACCTCCTTCAAATATTCACGAAGGTTTTTAACGGCCAGCACATTACGCATCACAAGGTTCATTACTACCAGGGAAGAAATATTAAAATTTATTCAGACAAGGATCTGTCAGTGGATGCAGACGGTGATTTCGGCGGATATGCGCCTCTTGAAATATCTTCTGTCCACAATGCCATTGAGCTTTTGGTCCCTTAAGATTAAACAGTTCTTAAAAAGTTATTTATGAGATTGATTGATTTTTTTGCTGCAATCTGAACAAATGCAGGAAAATCCATGTGTGCCGAGCCGTCTGCCTTGTCGGAGATGGCTCTTACTATGCAGAAATCTACATTGTTCAGGTAACAAACGTGTCCAATGGCGGCACCTTCCATTTCTGCGCAAAGAGCCTTGAAGTTTTCAACAATATAATCTTTTTTTGACGCACTGCAAATGAACTGGTCTCCGGAAGCTATTGTTCCCACAAATACTTTTGTGTTTTCAATTTGTTTAGCACTTTTTTCTATTTTTTCCACAAGCATTTCAGGGCATGGTATTTCTATGAGATCAAGTCCTGAAATGAGTCCAATTGGGTCGCCCACGCCTGAAGTATCGAAGTCATGCTGAACAACTTTGTTTGAAACTACAAGGTCTCCTATGTCAAGAGAAGCATTTAAGCTGCCTGCAACTCCGGTATTGATGATTGCATCAGGACTGAATTTAAGTATCATGGTCTGAGCGCACACTGCAGCATGCACCTTGCCTATTCCGCATTTTGCCACAACCACATCTTTTCCTTGAAGTGTTCCCTGGCAATACACAATTCCGCTTATTGTTTCTTTTTTTATGTTTTCCATGGATTCAATGAGTTCTGCAACTTCAACATCCATGGCTCCGATTATTCCTATTTTCATATTATCCTCCGCTTTTTATATGGTTATTTTAATATAGCAAAATCTAAATGTCAATTTAAACAATTAAGCTGGACCGGGCAATATTTTACGCATGACTTTTTAAAATGGCAGAATTATAAACTAATTTTTAATTTTACGACTATATGTACTGAATTTTTTTAAAAAATATGCTAAAATATATTTATCTGAAAATAATAAGGGTGAAAAGATGCATTACATATATATCGTGCAGTGCTGCGACGGCACCTTGTACACAGGTTACACAAACAATCTGGAGAAAAGAATTAAAGCCCACAACGAGAATAAGGGTGCAAAGTACACAAGAGGCAGGACTCCTGTGGAACTGAAGTATTTTGAAGAATACCAGTGCAAGGGAGATGCCCTTAAAAGAGAAGCACAGATAAAAAAACTAACAAGGCCCAAAAAACAACTGCTTTTCCATAATATTTAAAAATTCAATTGAATAGGTCGTTGAATTTTGTTATAATTGTATATAAAATTTATGAGGAGTGAACTGTATGAATAAAAACTTGATTGTCGACAGTTGTGTTGATTTTAATGATTATACGGAAGATATTGAAAGGGTTCCTTTTAGAATACTTATAGAAAATGAAGAAATAGTTGATGAAAATCTGGATATAAATGAACTTATCCGCAAAATGAAAAACAGTACTTCTCAGATAAAAACAGCATGTGCTCCTCCGGAAGAATTTATCAACAAACTTAAGGAACATACAGACAATTTCATAGTGACAATATCAAGCCAGCTAAGCGGTTCCTACAACAGCGCCATGGTTGCAGTTGATTCGTTCAGGGAGAAATTTCCCGAGAGTTTTGTTCATGTCATTGATTCAAAGTCTGCAGCAGCAGGGGAGACTATGATTGCCATGAAAGTAAAACAGTTAATAGAAGAAAATTTTAACGCTGCAGAAATAATTGAGCAGACAAACAAATATGTTTCAAAATTAAGAACCTTTTTCATACTGGAGTCCCTGGACAATCTTGCAAAAAACGGCAGAATTACAAACTTCAAGGCAATGCTTGCAAACATTATGCACATAGTTCCCATAATGGGAGAAGACGGCAACGGAAAAATTGAACTCAAGGAAAAGGTCAGAGGAAAGAAAAGGGCATTTGACAGGCTTGTGGACATGATTGCAGAATACAATGTGGATTTTGAAAACACGGTTCTTGGAATTACACATGTGGACTGCCTTGAAAAAGCAGAAAAATTAAGGGATCAGATAATAGCAAGATATCCTTTCAAGGATGTGAAAATTTTTAAATCATCGGGATTGAGCACGGTTTATGCTGATGATGGAGGAATTGTAATTGCATTTTAAAAAATAGCAGATTTTGAAATTCTTATGTTATTTTATGCTAAATGTGGGTATATATAAAATATAACTTACATGGAGGTAATAAAATGAATTACAAGGATACTATCGCATCTATCAAATCAATCAGAGATTACAAGAAAGAAGAAGTGAGTCTTCAGAAATTAGACCAGTTGAAAGATTATTTCAACAAAGGGAAAAGATTGGTTGAAGACATTGATATAGAAGTTTTATTAAAGAACAAAAGTGACGTTTATGAGCAGCTTAAGGACAGCGCAGGCTACAACGACCTGATGATTGAAGCTCCCCATTATCTGATTTTCTTGTCTGAAGAAAAGGATTATTATATAGAAAATACAGGATATGCAGCTGAAGACATAATGCTCAAGGCATGGGAACTGGGAATTGGCTCATGCTGGATTACATTTAAGGATGGAGAAGAAATTAAGAAGAAACTCAACATCAACTCCGACAAAAAAGTCACTGCACTTATTTCACTTGGATTTGATGACAACAAAAATAAAGTGATTTATGAAACAGTATACGAACACAATCCATCCAAGACTGAAGTCAAAATAATCGAAGACAATGTTGCAGACAGACTTGGCATCAGGGACGTTGTTTTCATGAACAAGTGGGGAAACAATGCAGATCCGGATGAACTGACAAATATGGGACTCCTTGAAGCCTTTGTAAGCGCAAGACGTGCTCCTTCAACAAAAAACAGACAGCCGTGGAGATTCATAGTTGACGACGGAACAATAATACTGGCAGTAAGGTCTGATTCATATGCAGACGAATATGAGGAAAAAATTGATGCAGCTGTTATAATGCTTTATTTTGAAGCAATCATAGACAGCACATTGTTTGATATGAAATGGAATTTAGGCAAGACTGAAAAGGATTATGAAGTTCCGGCTGATTATAAAATTGTGGGATACTGCATCAGTTAATTGACAACAGAAAGGCGCTGAGGCGCCTTTTATTTTTTATGAACAAATTGACAATAAATCATAAATATGGGAGAATAATATGAAAATAATAATTGATAAACATTATTTGGAATTTGCCAGGAAGACGTATCCTCAAATAGAATTTTTCGAAGAAATTGACCAGTGCCCGGAAGCAGAAGCCCTCATAGGGGAGCCTCACAACTTCAAGCCGGAAATCCTTGACAAAATGCGAAGCTTAAGATGGATTCAGTCATTCAGGGCAGGCTATGACAATATAGACATGGAATACCTGAAAAAAAGAAAAATTACATTCACAAACGGCAGGGACATTTTTTCAGTGCCCATAGCTGAAGAGGTTGTGTTAAGGATTCTAATGCACAATGCCAATGCACTGAAATATATTGAAAATCAGAAACAACACAAGTGGGAACGATTCAAGAGAGTCGAACTCATGGGACAGACAATTGGCATAATAGGTACTGGTTCCATTGCAACTGAAATAGCCAAAAGGCTTCAGGGATTCGGAGTGAGAGTTTTAGGCTTCAAGCGTACCCCGGTTGTGACCATGGCTTACTTTGATGAAGTATATTCAGGCAAGAGAGGCTTTGAATACGTAATGGCAAACAGCGATTACATTGTTGTAACTGTAGACCTTAACAAGGACACATACCACATGATCAACAAGGACAACATAAGACTCATGAAGAACAGCGCTTCCTTAATAAACATAGCAAGGGGAAGCATAATCAATGAGGAAGATCTTACGGAAGCATTGAAAAACAACTTAATAAGCTACGCTTCAATGGATGTTTTTGAGACGGAGCCTCTTGAAGAAGACAATGAACTGTGGGATATGAAAAATGTATATATAACTCCTCATGCGTCCGGAATAGTGAAGAACAACAAGACAAAATGGGAGAAGCTTATAAAAATCAACATACAAAATTTTGTTGACAATGAAGCGCTTATAAATGTTATCAAATAAAAATTGCGGAGGAACAAATGGGTTTAGACAATGGCTTGAACATTTCCATAGGATCTTTAAAAAAAGGAAAAAGAAACCTCATCACTGATGTGAAGGGTGTAAAGGTCGGACACGTGACCTTGAACGACGGAAAAATAAAGACAGGTGTAACGGCAGTGCTGCCTCACGAAGGAAATATTTTCAAGGAAAAGGTGATGGCTTCTTCATGCGTAATCAACGGTTTTGGAAAAAGCATGGGCATACTTCAGATTGAAGAGCTGGGAACAATTGAAACACCCATAATAATGACGAACACCCTGAGCGTGGGAACTGCTGCAACGGGTCTTGTGAAATACATGCTGGAACAAAATGAAGACATAGGCTCTACTACAGGAACAGTAAATTGTGTCGTTACAGAATGCAACGATGGAAGGCTTAATGACATAAGAGGACTTCATGTGAAGGAAGAACATGTTTTTGAAGCAATACAAAACGCTTCAGAGGATTTTGAAGAAGGAGCCGTTGGTTCTGGAACCGGAATGGTTTGCTTCAGCATTAAGGGAGGAATAGGTTCTTCTTCGAGAATTGTTGAACTTGACAACAAGGAATACACCCTGGGAGCCATAGTTATGTCAAATTTTGGGTCATTGAAGGACCTGACCATTAGCGGAGACAAAGCAGGGGAAAGAATATACGGCCAGCAGCAGGAAAAAGACAAGGGTTCCATTATAATGATAATTGCAACTGATATTCCTTTAAGCGAAAGACAGCTTAAGAGGGTTTCAAAAAGAGCTGTAATAGGACTTGGAAGAACAGGTTCATATCTTGGAAACGGCAGCGGGGACATATGCATATCATTTACTACAGCCAATATTATAAAACATTATTCCGACACAAATATTGTGAGCATGAAAATGCTTGATGATGAAGCAATCGACAAGGTGTTCAGGGCCGCAGCCGAAGCAGTTGAAGAATCAATTATTAGCTCCATGTATCACGCTGAAACAACTGTTGGAATTAACGGAAACACAAGAAAAGCACTTAAAGACTTATTGTAAAATATTTATGCTGCTCTGACTATGATAGAATAGAGAAAAACAGTCGGAGCAGCTGATTTTAAATAAAATAATCAGAAAGAAGTATTATCTTGAAAGATCATATAAAAAAAATAATGCGAATAATGTTTTTCCCTGCATTGATTGTGTATTTTGAAACAGTGCTTAAAATATCGTCATATGACAAAATTTTTAATGCAGGGTATGTTTTCATGTGTTTTTTTTCGGTGCCTGCAGGTCTCTTGTTTTACATTGGTACTTCTGCATTCAGTGAAAAAAAGAACAAAACCATCTATATTGCATCAATATCATGCCTTACATTTTATTATGCTGCTCAGATGACTTATTTTAAAATATTTTCTACATTTGCAAGCCTTTACTTCTTCATTGGGGCAGGAAAGGCTGCTCAGTTTGCGGATGTGCTTGCGGATGCGGTGTTCAGGAACATTCACATGATTGTTTTAATACTTATACCTTTAGTATTATCTCTTGTATTCATCAAGAAAATGAAGTTTCCGAAAATCACCGGCAGAAACATGAAAATATCAGCTGCAGCTGCATTTTGCCTGCAGGTTTTTGTTGTTATGATGGTTCTTTCTTCTGACAATGGAATGCTTAGTTCCTCATATTTGTACACGGAAACATTTCTGGTGGTGGATTCAATTGACCGCTTCGGCCTTCTCACAACGGGAAGGCTTGATATTCAGAACATTATGAAAAATTCTGAAGTGTTCGCCAGTGAGTCTGAACCGGCAGTTGCTGAAGAAGTTCCCACAGAGACAAATCCTCATGAAGAAAAGCCTGTTTCTGTAGAGGAAGAAGAAAAAGAAGCAGAATTCAATGTCATGAATGTTGATTTTGAACATCTTGCATCTATTGAAGGCAACAAGGAAATCAAGGAAATGCATGAATATTTCGGAGGCTTAAAGCCTACGGAAAAAAATAAATACACAGGAATGTTCAAGGGAAAAAATCTCATAATGATCACTGCAGAAGGTTTTTCACCATATGCAGTGGATGAAGAACTTACTCCGACCCTGTACAAAATGCAGCAGGAAGGTTTCAGATTCACTGATTTTTATACTCCTTTGTGGGGAGTAAGCACATCCGACGGAGAATATGTGGCATGCACAAGCCTTCTGCCCAAGGAAGGAATATGGAGCTTTTATAAGTCATCTGAAAATTATATGCCTTTTGCCATGGGCAATCAGCTTAAAAATTTAAACTATGCAACAAATGCATATCATGACCATTACTTCGACTACTATTTCAGAAACCTGTCTCATCCAAATCTGGGGTACACTTACAAGGGTCTTGGCAGCGGCCTTGATGTTACAGAAACATGGCCTGAGTCAGACATTGAGATGATGGAACTGACAATTCCGGAATACGCAGATAATCAGCCATTTCACACATATTATATGACAGTGAGCGGACATTTGCAGTACACATTTTCAGGAAATTACATTGCAAGCAAGAACCGGTCTCTTGTGGAAGAACTTCCTTATTCTGAAAGGGTGAAAGCATACCTTGCATGCAACATAGAACTTGACAGGGCAATGGAGCTTTTGATAAAAAAGCTTGAAGAAAAGGGAATTGCTGATGACACTCTTATTGCCATAAGCCCCGACCACTATCCATATGGTCTTGAAAAGGCTGAAATAAGTGAACTGGCCGGACATGAGATAAGTTCTGAATTTGATCTGTACAAAGGAATTTTCATCCTTTGGTCTAAGGGCATGGAGCCGGTTGAAATAAACAAGACATGTTCAAGTCTTGACATCATTCCCACTTTATCCAACCTCATGGGAGTTGAATATGATTCAAGGCTTTTGATGGGAAGAGACATATTGTCAGACTCTGAGCCTCTTGTAATGTTCTCCGACAGAAGCTGGGTTACAGACAAGGCATATTTTGATGCCAAGACAGGAACAGCAGCTGCAAAGGAAGGGCAAAGCATAGATGATTCCTACGTGGAAGAAATTTCTTCTCAGGTTAAGGATAAGTTTAAATATTCTGCGAAAATTCTGGATGACGATTATTACCGTATAGTGCTAGGAAATAAATAAGTTTCAGAATTGTAATGTATTCAAAAATTTTGAATTCTGTCAAACTGTAGGGGCGGACCTTGTGTCCGCCCGTGTTAGTTCAATAGTTTGGTAATTATGTATTAAATTACTCTGAGGCTGTATGAACAGCTTGAAGGGCACTGAGTGTACTGGGAGTTGTTTATGCAGTTTGAATTCAGCTTGTTTCTAAGCAATGTTCCCGGCTCACCAATAAAATCATTCCTTAACATGACCATGAATCCTATGCGTCTTGTTTCTGAGGGCTGAAGTGTTCCCACGTCCCATTT